>JAIVJE010000127.1 GCA_020200195.1 Acidobacteriota bacterium
GTGCTGTACCGCGTGTCGCCCGCGGCGCCGATGGTGGCCTACCCGGTGTTCGTGCTGCTGCAGACGGCATTCACGATGGGGATCGCGCTGGTGCTGGCCGTGGGAACGGCCTTCTATCGCGATGTGCGCCATCTCGTGGAGGTGGCGCTGCCCGTCATCTTCTGGATGACGCCCGTCGTGTACCAGCTCGAGGTGCTGCCTGAACGCGTGCGGCAGATCGTGATACTCACGCCATTGTCTCCGTACGTCACCGCGTATCACGACGTGTTCTTCTACCGCCGCTGGCCCGACGGCCTGACCTGGTTGCTCGCGGTCGCCTACGCAGTGGTTGCACTCGGCGTCGGACTTTGGCTCATGACGCGTGTCGAGGACCGCCTGACCGAACAGGTGTGATGCCTCTCAGCTACCTTTCCGTTCTCGCCACGAGCGCCCTTGTCGCGTTCCTCCTCGGCGGGCTCGTTCGCCGTGTGGCGATCAGGCTCGGCTTTGTCGTGCCGCCGCGCCCGGACCGGTGGCACCGGCTGCCTACCCCTACGTTCGGCGGCATCGGCGTGGCGGTTGGAATCGCGGCTGGCGTCGCTGCCGGGCCCGCGCTCGGGCCGGCAAGCGGGTCGGCGCTCGGTGTGGCGGCCGCGCTCTTCGTCATCGGCTGGTACGACGACATGGCGCCGATGTCGGCGCTGGCGAAGATGGTCAGCTCGCTGGCAGCCGCCGCTTTTTTCGTGTTCACCGTATCGACGTTGGGCGCCAGCCCGGTCCACGCGGCGCTGACGGTGGCCGGGATCGTGTGGTTCGGCGGTCTCGTCAACGCCGTCAACCTGCTGGACAACATGGACGGCCTCGCCGCCGGGGTGACCGCGCTTGCGGCGGTCGGGCTCGCCACGACGTTTCACCGCGAGCTGGGCCCCGAGCTCGTGACCGTGCTGTTCGCGCTTGCGGGCGCTTTGACCGGATTCCTCTTCTGGAACAGGCATCCAGCCAGATTGTTCATGGGCAACTGTGGGAGCCTTGCGAGTGGCGGCGTCATCGCAGCGATCTCCACGTATGCCGTTGCGCGAAGCGGGACGGCGACCGCAGCAGTGGCCGTGGCCCTGATCCTTGTGGTACCGATCTTCGACAGCGGCTTCGTCGTTCTGCTGCGGCGGCTGGCAGGGCGAAGCACGACCGCAGGGAATATCGATCACACGTCGCACCGACTCGTGTCCGCGGGTTTCTCCGAAAAGACGGCGGTTGGGATGCTGTATGCGCTGGGCATTGCCGGTGCCGGAATCGGCTACCTGCTCTACGTTCATGGCGCGGTGGTCTCACCGATTGCGGCGCTCTTCGCGGTCGGTGTCCTGATGATGGGGTTATACCTGGCGCGCGTGCCGGCGTACGCGGGCCAGGATTTTCGCGCGCTTCAGAATGCGCCGTTCGCGCCGCTGCTGGCGGATCTGACGTTCCGGTGGCATGCGGGCGAGGTCCTTCTCGACCTGGTGCTGATCACGGCGTGCTACTACGGTGCATACCGGATCCGGTTCGAAGGTCAAGCCGACCTTCCGGTGTTCCTCGGGAGCTTCGCGCTGTCGCTGCCGGTGATTGTCGGCTGCAAACTTGCCGCCCTCTACGTCTCCGGCCTGTACTCGCGGATGTGGAGCACGTTCGGGCTTCACGATCTCTCGACGGTGATCCGCGGCGTCGCCGGCGGATCAATCCTGGCGGTCCTCGCGGTCACGTACCTTTACAAGTTCGACGAACGGTTCTCGCGAAGCGTGTTCGTCATCGACGCCATGCTGCTGCTGGCGGCGATCATCGCGACGCGGATCTCCTTCCGGATGATCGGCCGCGTCGCAGCGCGCAGCAGCCCGCAGAAACGGCGGGTGGCTATCTACGGCGCCGGCCGCCGGGGGCAACTGCTCGTCCGCGAGATGCACGCGAGCGACCAGTGGGAGCTCAGACCCATCCTCTTCGTCGATGACAACGCCGCCACCCACGCCCGGCGCATCCTCGGCGTTCCTGTCAGCGGCGGACTGGCGACGCTGGACCGGCTCATACAGTCCGCGCGGATTGAGGAAGTGCTGCTCAGCTCTCCCGACATCGGCGACACCGCCGAGCGGCGGGTGCGCGACATCTGCGGCGCGCGCGGCATTCCGGTGCGCCGGCTGCACCTCGAGATCCGATGAGCGGCTCCGTGCTACGTATCGGCGTTGACGGCCGGGCGTTCTCGTCGCCGGCCGGTGGCGTGCGACGGTACGTGTGGGAGCTGTATCGCGCGATGTCGAGGGTCGAACCATCCGCCGAGCTCGTGGCCGTCGGCGCGAGCGACGGTGACCTTCCGCCAGGCATGCGCCGCCGTGGCGCCCTGCCTTTTCCGACGAACCTCGGGTGGATGGCCGCTTCGATTCCTCTGGCGGTGCGCGGCGCAGGTTTGAGTGTCTATCATGCGCCGGCGTATACGGCGCCATTGTGGGGCGTACATCCCCAGGTGCTGACCATTCACGACGTCAGCTACGAGCGCCGGGCCGAGTGGAACGCCTATAAGGACGATCGCGTCCGCCGGTTGTTTTACCGTCGGTCCGCCCTGGCTGCTGACCGGATTGTCACCGACTCAGCGTTCTCGCGCGAGGAGATCACCGACGCGTACGGCATCCCGGAAGATGAGATCGCCGTCGTTCCGCTGGCTGCGGCTGAGGTTTTCACTCCAGGTGAATTCGACAAGGCAGACCTTCCTGCACCCCCGCAGCAGCCGTACGTACTCCATGTGGGGGACGTGCACGTCCGCCGCAACCTCACGACGGCGCTCGCCGCGATCCTCGCCTCCCGGCGTAGCGACGTGCGATGCGCCGCACTCTCGCTGGTCTGCGCCGGGATCGATCGCGGATCCGGCACTGCACTGGCCGCCCAGGCCCAGGCCGCGGGCGATCCCGCCGCTCTCAGACTGCTCGGCCCGGTGAGCGAAGATGTGCTGCTGAACCTCTATCGGGGTGCGAGTCTCCTTGCGTACCCCTCCCGGTATGAAGGATTCGGGCTTCCGATCCTCGAGGCCATGCAGTGCGGCATTCCGGTCATCGGCGCCAGATGCGCGTCAATCCCGGAGCTCGTCGGTGACGCCGGAGTGCTGCTCGATCCGCTGGATGTCAGCGCCTGGCACGCGGCGATAGTCGAAGTCGTCACGAACCATATGAGGCGGGCGGCGCTGTCGGCTGCCTCAGTTGCACGCGCGGCGCAGTTCTCGTGGACCCGCACCGCAACGGAGATGTTGTCGGTATTCCGCGACGCGGCGCAGCCACGGACGCCATCAGCCGAGGCCTCTTGACTGCCGACGTCGACATCGACGTCATTATCGTCAACTTCAATGCGGGCGAGCATCTGCGGCGGTGCATCGCATCGCTCGACCGGACGACAGACGCGCGGCGTTGGCACGCCGTCGTCGTGGACAACGCCTCGAGCGACGGGAGCGCTGACTTCGTTGCGAAGCATCCGTCCGTGACCCTGGTACGAAACGAGGTGAACCGCGGATTCGGTGCGGCCGTCAATCAGGCGGCGGCCACGACTCGCGCACCGCTCCTATGGCTCCTCAATCCTGATTGCGTGGTGGAGCCGGACGCACTGGGGAAGCTGGAGGCGGTGTTCGCGCAGCACCGCGATTGTGCAATCGCGGCACCGCAGCTGCTGAACGCCGACGGCAGTGTGCAGGCCAGCGCACGCGGCGAGCCGACCGCATGGACGGGGCTGTTCGGCCGTCACGGCCTGCTGACCCGATTCTTTCCGCGCTCCACGGTCGCGCGGCGCAACCTCCCGGCCGAAGATCTCGTGATCGCCAACAGGGAGGGCGCGCCGGTCGACTGGGTCATGGGGGCGTGCATGCTCATCCGGCGGGACCTGTTCGACCGGATCGGCGGATTTGACGAACGCTTTTTTCTCTACTGGGAGGATGCCGACCTGTGCCGCCGTCTGCGGGACCGGGGGTTCTCGACCCGCTACGTTCCCGCCGCGCGCGTCGTCCACGCCGGCGGGGCGAGCGCGAACACGTCGCCGGCGTTCGCCATCCGCGCGTTCCATCGCAGCGCGTATCGTTATTATGCGACCCACGTGGTTCCGTCTCCATGGCACCCGGCCCGATGGATGGCTCGGGTCGTTCTCGATGTCCGCGCACGCTGGAGGATTGCGCGGGGACGGTGAACACGTGCCACGTTCGGGGGTTCATCGTTCAAACGTACGGTAGACGTGCTACGTGCGACGTGCGAGGGGCACGTCGCACGTGACGCCCTGCCCTATACAATGGACTCCGTGGCCGAATGCCGGTCGTGATCGAAACGCGTCAGCTCTCGAAGCGGTTCGTGCTGCGGCACAACGCCGGGGAACTCAAGGTGCGCGCGCTTGGGATGCTTCGCGCGGGGGCGCGCGCGCGGCACGAGGAGTTCTGGGCATTACGCGGGGTGTCGCTGCGCATCTCGCAGGGAGAATCCATCGGACTCATCGGGCGGAACGGGTC
>JAIVJE010000128.1 GCA_020200195.1 Acidobacteriota bacterium
GGGACATGAGCGAAGGTTGGGGTTGGGAGAAAAGAGCGCAGCTTCGCGATCTGAAGGCCAGCGTCGCGAAGGCGCGCCGGCTCGGCTCAACGTTCCTGGTCGATCCTGAACCTCATGACAAAGCCCGAGCGATAGGTGCCAAGTATTCCGCCGCATCGGAGATCGAGTGGGACGGACGAGGGCCGCATCAGTACGTGATTCAGCTTGGCCCGGTCGTGCGAATCGCTGGTCAGCTGAGCGGATCCGACGTAGATGAGGACCGCTCCATCGAGTTGGGTCGTTTGGTCTCGTCCCTCGTATTGGATTCGGCCCGACGGGAGGACCGAAAGGACTCAGCCGTATTGGCCCGCAGCGTATCGATCCACACCGATTATCCTTGTCCTGAGACAACGCTCGCCCCGAGCAGCAGCATTCTAAGAGCGGAGGCAGACAGTGCCGAACACAGATGGAGCACCCGGCCCGGCGGCAGCCGAAGCCGAGGGACCGAACGCCAGATTGGAAAAGAAGCTGATGGATCTTGCCGAAAACCTCGGCCGACTCGTGGGAACGGCGGAGCACAAAGCAACGACGCTGCTCGGAGGACGCGAGGAGATTGCGCGTCAGCTGACGCAGATCCGCGACACGTGCAACTCGTACCTGCAAGAGCTGACCAGCGGTGGCGCCGCTTTCGCCGACGCGGTCCGGCGGGGTCGCCACGAAACGAAGCCGCCGTCAGCGAGTGAAGCCGAAACTCCTAGCCCTGCTGACAGAAAACCTCCGGCGGACCCTTGGCAGAGCTGAGGCGGGCCAGCATCGTGCTCGGCCGCGCGACACGGATGGCTCGTGGCGTCTGACGAGAAGGGAAGGTTTTGGGCGTGAGACGACAACCCGTCTTGCCTCGGGGCGTCTTGTGAACACCGCCGGCTTATTCGTGGCCGCAATACGCGCTGTCTGATCTCGTTAAAGTCGCCGACGCGTCGAAGTCGATCTTGGAGCGGCATTGGTGAAGTTCCCGAGCTAAGCGTCGTTGCGGCGTTTTCCGGAATCCGGCATTCACTAAGACGGCTCAGTTGGCAACCCACGCGAGAACGATCGCGATCCGCCGTGAGCTCGGCTCCGCACAGGCCGCCGTGAACGATTTGGGGTTTTTGAATGCCTTGTAACACGCTTCGCGCGTGGGGCATCGGGTCCAGAGGCTCTCGTCTTCTCGAAGTCGGCGAGTTCGCGGAAAGCCTCAAGAGGAATGAATCGGGCGTCATTGGACAGCGCCGCAATCGATGTCGCCGACACTAGCCTTGCGGAATCTTTTCGTGGTCACTACCATGTGACAACGCCGTCATTGCGTTCGTTTTGGTCACTTTCTTGGTCAGACCAATGATGTTCGTTCTAGAGCCGGTCCGGACGGTCCCGCCGCAGTTTCCGTTGCACCCAGACAGCCGCCCGAACAAGGCGGATAGGGCAGGGAGGATGGCAATGCATCGACTTCGTCGTGTTCTTGGACTCGCGCTGCTGACGATGTGCACCAGTGTGCCGGCGTTCGCGCAGCAAACAGGAACGGTTTCGGGTGTCGTCAAGGACTCGCAGGGTGCGGTCCTGTCCGGCGCAACCGTCACGGCGAGTAGCCCAGCCTTGATCGGTGGAGAGCGGAAGGTGGTAACCGGCGAAGCTGGCGCCTACCAGATCTCGAACCTCCCTCCCGGCGTCTATGCCCTTACGTACGAGTTGAGCGACTTTGGCACCGTGAAGCGGGAAGAGGTCCGGGTGTTGGTGAATTCGAACACCCGTCTGGACGTGGAGTTGAGCGTCGGCGCTTTGCAGGAAAACGTCACGGTCAGTGGTGGATCGCCGGTCGTGGACGTGGCCTCGACGACGACCCAGACCAATATCGACAGGGAGCTCTACGAGTCGATCCCAACGGGGCGCAATCCGTGGGTGATGGCTGGTCTGGTGCCGGGCGTCGTCACGGGTCGACTCGATGTCGGCGGCACCGAAGGCATGCAGCAATACAACCTCGAAGCGTTCGGCTCGGCAGACAGCCAGAAGTCGTTCTCCATCGATGGTCTGAAGACGAACTGGCCTGGTGGCAGCGGCGGTTCGACGATGCAGTATTACGGCTTCGAGATGTACGAAGAGTACAACATGCAGACGGCGTCAGGAACTGCCGAGAGCGACGTGAGCGGCGTCTACATGAATATGGTCACGAAATCAGGCGGCGATCGCTTCACCAGCGACCATAACTTGTACTTTATGAACGACTCACTTCAGGCAGACAACGTCGACGACGAGTTGCGCCGGCGCCTCGGTCTCGCTGCCGGTGCGCAGACCGGCGCGGCGGGTAATCCTATCGAGGTGTCATATGACTGGAGCTCCACCCTCGGTGGACCGATCATCCAAGACAAAGCCTGGTTCTTCGGCGCGCTTCGATGGTGGCGGCTGGACCAGTTGCAGATCGGGGCGATCAATCCCGACGGCTCGCAAGCCATCGACGACAATCGCATCCGAAACTTCATGGGGAAGGCCACCTACCAGTTCGACGTCTCCACGAAGGCGTCGTTCATGTTCAACCGCAACCTCAAGGATCGGTTCCACCGGCGCGACGCCCCGTACTTGTTCGTCGAAGATAAAGCAACCGTGCTGCAGGATCAGCCCGCGCAGAATTACGTCGCGCAGGTCAATCGGGTAGTGGGGAACGCGATCGTCGTCGACGCACGGTTCGGCCGGATGTGGGGTGTGTTTCCAACCCGGTATCAGTCCGACGTCGGTCCCGACGATATCTCAATCATCGACTCCGAACGGTTCACGCGCGTCAATGCAGCAACCGAGCAGAGTTTGAATCCGAATCATCGATATCAGGTGAATGGCTCCGTCGGGTACTTCCGCAACAACCTGCTTGGCGGATCGCATGACTTCAAAGTGGGCTTCCAGATGTCGCGAGAGCGGATGGGCTACGACCGTATTCGGAACGGCGACTACTTTCTCGAACTGACCAGTGGCCGCCCGGCATTCGTGAACATCGGGAACACGCCGGTCGAGTCCGATCACCGCTTCAACACCTGGGCCGTGTTCTTCCAGGATCGATGGCAGGTGCAGCGGTTCACCATCAATGCAGGTGTCCGGTTGGACGGAGTGCACGGTTACATTCCGGAGCAGTCGAGCCCCGCCGGGAACTTCGTCGGTGAGCGAAGCTTCGCAAAAATCGATGACGTTCCTGATTGGCGAAACGTCGCGCCACGGCTCGGAATTACGTACGACTTGCTCGGTGACGGCCGGACGGCCATCAAGGGCTACGCTGGCCGGTTCTTCAATCAGATCGGGTCCGAGATTCTGGAGGGGGTGAACCCGAACGCGCGCATTGATATCCGTACGCCATGGAACGATCTGAACGGAAATCTTCGTTTGGATCCTGGTGAATTCACATTCGCTGGTTTCAGCCGCGGGATCTTTCCGGCCTTCGACAGCGATTCGAATCGTCCCTACAGCGACGAGTACAACGTCGGTGTCGATCACACCCTGATGCAGAATCTTGGGTTGTCGGTGAGCTACCATCATCGACGCCACCGGAATGGCCTCGGCATCGTCGATCGCGCGCGCCCAGCATCCGCATACGCAACGCTCACGCGCACCTATTTCGATCCGATCGCCGGCGAGACTCGTAGTATCAACGTCTATAGCTTGGACCCGGCGCTTATCAATGTTCGCGACCGCATCATTACGGACGTTGATCTGCTGCAAAGCGATTACAGCGGCGTGCAATTCCAGGTGACGAAGCGGATGTCCGATCGGTGGCAGCTACTCGGCGGCCTGACGCTCCAAAAGCATGAGGGCTTCCAGCACGGCGGAACCTACACGAATACGGGCCCGCAGACCGATCTCAACAATCCGAACTATGTGCAGAATCGTACCGAGGCTCGTGTATTCACGGACATGCCCTGGATCTTCAACGTTTCGGGCAGTTATCGGCTGCCGTACGAGATTCTCTTTTCGGCGAAGTACACAGCTCGAGACGGAGACCCGCAGGATCGAACGATGAACATCAGCGGACTGGCACAGACGGAACCAACAGGAGCGTCGGGCTTCCGTGTGGCCCCTCGCGGCGAAGATCGGACCGAAGTCGTCAACAAGTTCACCGACATTCGCTTCGGCAAGCAGTTCAATTTCAACAACACTCGTCTGGAGGGCACGCTAGACGTATTCAACCTCTTCAATGCCAATCACGTGCTGCTGTACAACGAGGTCATCGGCACGTCATCGACGACGGCGTTCACGCCCGCCGCGGCGTTTCTGCGGCCGACCCGGATCCTGACGCCGAGGATCGTGAGATTTGGAGTGACGGTGAGGTTCTAAGGGGAACACTCGAGAAGATCAGAATACAGAAGACAGAACACAGAATTCAGATTATATTCTGACTCTGCCTCAGAGGGCTGGCGGATCGCCGGCCCTTTTTTGTCTGTGGATTGCAATCTGTATTC
>JAIVJE010000129.1 GCA_020200195.1 Acidobacteriota bacterium
GCACGAACGTCTACGTCGCCACGCTCGGCCGGCTGATGCGTGTGCGCTGGGCGGTCGTTGCGCTCTTCGTCGTCGGACTCGGCGCGACGTGGGGAATGTACCGCATCGTGCCGCAGGCGCTTGTTCCAGAGGAGGATCCGGGGTACTTCATCACGGTCGTCCAGGCCCCGGCCGGGGCGTCGCTTCAGTACACCGGCAACATCGCCCGCGAAGCCGAGCAGATCCTGTTGAAGGATCCGGATATCGAAGGGGTCTTTTCGGTGATGGGGTTCAGCTTCAGCGGGGCGGCGCCGAATCAGGGACTCATCTTCTCGAGCCTCAAGCCATTTGACGATCGGAGAGGGGACGACCATGCCCTGAAGACGGTGCTGAATCGCCTGCGCGGTCCGCTGTTCGGCATCAGCGGAGCGTTCGTCATCCCGTTTGCTCCTGCGCCGATACCGGGCCTCGGTGAATTCGGCGGGTTCGAATTCCAGGTGCTGGATCGGTCCGGGTCTGACATCAACGCGCTGGCCGCTGCCACGTTCGGGTTGGTTGGCGCCGGGAACCAGTCCGGCCGGGTCCAGGGACTCTTCAGCTCGTTCACGGTCAACGACCCGCAGTTGTCGGTCGAGATCGATCGCGAGCGGGCGTTGGCGCTTGGCCTGCCGGTAGGGGAAGTCACGAGCGCGCTGCAAATCTATCTCGGGTCGCAGTACGTGAACGATTTCGACTTCAACAACCGCGCGTACCGCGTGTACGTCCAGGCGGACAAACAGTTCCGATCGGACCCGACGGTGCTGACGCAGCTGTACGTTCGGACGAATGGCGGTGAGATGCTGCCGCTCGACAACGTCGTGCGCGTGCGGGAGACGACTGCGCCGCAGGTCATCAGCCACTTCAACCTTTTCCGGTCCGCGACGATCAACGGATCCGCCGCGCCCGGCCTGAGCTCCGGGCAGGCGCTGCAGGAGATGGAGCGGCTCGCGGGGGAGACACTGCCGCAGGGCATGGGCTTCGCGTGGTCGGGCCTGTCGCTCGAAGAGAGCAAGGCTGGACGGCAGTCGTTCCTGATCTTCGGACTGGCGTTGCTGCTCGTCTACCTGACGCTGGCCGCGCAGTATGAGAGCCTGGTCCTGCCCTTCATCGTGCTGCTGGGGGTTCCGATCGCTGTGTTCGGTGCGCTCAGCGCCCAGTGGGTGCGCGGGTTCGCCAACGACGTCTATTGCCAGATCGGACTGTTGGTCCTGGTCGGGCTGGCAGCCAAGAACTCGATCCTTATCGTCGAGTTCGCCGAGCAGCTGCGTGTGAGGGGCGCAAGCGTGATCGAGGCCGCCGTCGAGGCGGCGCGTATCCGGCTGCGGCCCATCCTGATGACGTCGCTGGCGTTCATCCTCGGCGTCCTGCCGCTCGTGTTCGCGACGGGAGCCGGCAAGGAGGCGCGGAACTCCGTCGGCACCGCTGTGGCCGGAGGGATGCTGCTGTCCACATTTTTGAATCTCGTATTCATCCCGGTGCTGTACGTCGTCGTGCAGACACTCCGGGGCGGGCGCGAAAAGCGCCCCATTTCTTGACACTTCTTGAAGTTGCGTAGTACGCTGGCGGGTCTTTTTACCGTGAACGGTGGGGCCTGAAGCACACGGTCAGCGGCTGTAACTCGCGGACAGGCGGGAGTCCGGCGGTTCCTGGCGCGAGCAGGCTGGCTAAGCGAGGAGAGCGGCGATGCAGATCGACGAACGGGTCGTCAACGGTGTGACGATTCTTGACCTCAAGGGCAAGATGACGCTCGGTGAGGGCGATGAGCTCCTGAAGGACAGGATCAATTCGTTGATCCAGCAGGACCGGAAGAAGCTCCTGATGAACCTCGAGGGCGTGCCCTATATCGACAGCGCGGGGCTCGGCGAGATCGTGCGTACGTACACGACGGTAAGCCGCCAGGGCGGGAAGTTGAAGCTGCTCAACCTGACCAAGCGGATTCAGGATCTGCTCGCCATCACGAAGCTCCTCACCGTGTTCGAGACCTATGAGTCCGAGCCTGAGGCAATCAAGAGCTTCGGCAGCTAGTCAGGCGCGCCGGCACCCGCCGCGCTCAGATGGCGCGACATCCACTTCCGGACATCGTCGAACGGGTTGAGCTGCGCGCGGGGCACCGAGACGGTTCCGCGCGGCCGCTGGCCCTCAATCTCATCCTGTCGCTCCGGCCGGGTCAGTGGACGAAGAACCTCATCATCTTCGGTGCGCTGATATTTGGTCAGCGTCTGCTCGACGGCCGATCGGTGCTTTACTCGGTCGCCGGCTTCGCCATCTTCTGCGTCCTATCCGGCGTCGTGTACTTAATTAATGATGTGGCGGACCGCGAAGCGGACCGGCGTCATCCCATCAAGATGCGCCGGCCGATCGCGTCGGGCGCCGTTCCGGCATCTGCCGCGCTCGCGACCGCGGCTGCGCTCGGTACCATCGCCATTGCCGCCGCGTTCTGGCTTCGGCCGCTGTTCGGCGTCCTCGCGGCATCGTACGTCGCGCTGCTTACGCTCTACTCGGGCCCGCTGAAGCACGTCGTGATCATCGACGTGCTGACGATTGCCATCGGATTCGTGCTGCGGGCTGCGGCCGGTGCGGTCGTCATCAACGTTCCGATCAGCCACTGGCTGTACGTGCTGACGATCCTGCTCGCGCTGTTTCTGGCGCTCAGCAAGCGGCGCCACGAGCTGGTGCTCCTCGCGGACCGCGCCACGGGACACCGGCGGATACTCGAGGAATACAGCCCGTACCTGCTCGACCAGATGATCTCGGTCGTCACCGCCTCCACGCTGGTCGCCTACGCCTTCTACACGGTGAGCCCGGAAACGATGCAGAAGTTCCACACGAACCTTCTCGGTCTGACACTGCCGTTTCCGCTGTACGGGATCTTCCGGTACCTTTACCTCGTGCATCAGAAGGACGGCGGGGGCAGCCCGGCCGAGATGCTGTTGAACGACCGGCCGCTCCTCATCTGCGTTGCGCTATGGGCGCTGACCGTTGCGCTCATCATCTACGGCCCCAGTAACCTCTTCTTCTTTCAAGCATGATTCCAATAGACCAGGCATGATTCCAATAGACGAAGCACGAATCCAATAGACGATGCCGAAAGCGAAAGTCGCCATTCTCCGCACCACCCCGGGCACCGTTCTGCGGGACTATCACACGCTGATGAATCTCGCCGGGTATCAGGACGTCCTGGCGAAGGACGCTGACACCGCGCTGAAGGTCAACATCTCGTGGCATTTCTTCTACCCGGGCAGCTCGACCACGCCGTGGCAGCTCGAGGGCGTGATCCGGGCAATGAAACAGGACGGCTACGACCCGTCGCTCATCCACGCGTGCCACAACCGCACGGTAGTCATCGACGCGCACCTCGGCGAACGTGAGAACAAACAGATCAACGTTGTCGATGCGCACGGATTGCGGAACATTCACATCTACGAAACCGAGGAGTGGATCAATATCCGGGAGGCCGTGGGCGACCTGACGAAACGGTTCACCTGCCTGAACGAGGTGTACCCCAAAGGGTTCATGATTCCCCGGCGCTTCATCGGCGAGAACATCGTTCACCTGCCGACGGTGAAGACTCACGTCTTCACGACGACGACCGGAGCGATGAAGAACGCGTTCGGCGGTCTGCTGAACGAGCACCGGCACTGGACGCATCCGGTCATTCACGAAACGCTCGTGGACCTGCTGATGATTCAGAAGCAGATCCACCGGGGCGTGTTCGCGGTGATGGACGGAACGTTTGCGGGCGACGGACCTGGACCGCGCTGCATGATTCCGTACTCGAAGAACGTCATTCTGGCGAGCGCCGACCAGACGGCGATTGACGCGGTCGCGGCGCAGCTGATGGGGTTCGACCCGATGTCGATCAAGTTCATCAGGATGGCGCATGACCTCGGTTTGGGGTGTGGGGATCCGCGCGACATCGAGATCGTCGGCGACACGACGGCCGGGGCCGAGAACTGGCACTTCGTCGGCCCGTTCAAGCAGATGACCTTCGCATCGCGCATGCAGCACAAGATCTACTGGGGACGCATGAAGAAGCCGATCGAATGGTCCCTCAAAACGGTGCTCGCGCCGTGGGCGTACATCGCGAGCGTGATCTACCACGACAGCTTCTGGTACCCGTTGAACGCCAAACGGTTGATGCGAGACGTACTTGCGAGCCCGTGGGGACGGCTGTTCCGTAACTGGGAAGCAGTCAAGGCTGACGCGAACGGCTATCCGGACGTCGGCGGCGACACGGCCGTCATCGACAAAACAGGCGCGCGCGCGCTGCTGCAGTCGTTCGGCATCCTGGGCACGTGCATCAAGGAAGCGCCGGAAATTGCCAGCCGCAGGCGCCGCAGCGCCACACGCTAGACGGACGCGGTCCGGTGGCGTGAACAGAAGCAAGAGGCCACATGTCAGATTTCTCTGTCCGGAGCCGGCTTCCTCCGCTGGATGCGGAAGCTGCTGCACCCGATTCTGAAGCTGTTTTTCAACCCGAATCCGCTGATCCAGGCGCTGCACATCCAGTCGGAGCTCAATACCCGCAATGCCAAGCGCGAGGAGCTCGATGCGCTGCACTACGAAGTCCTGCACAACCTCGTAATAGAGCTCACGCGGGTTGGCATCGAGGTGAAGAACCTCAAGATGCGCGTGGAATCGATGTCCAGCCGGCTCGATTTCGACGAACGGCGCGCCCGCGCGCTCGAAGGCGTCGTGCAGTACAGACCGGGTGCCGCCCCTCCGCTCCAGCCCCCGTCGTCACCGGGCAATGCCGCGCGCCCGGACGCTGAAAGTGACGCCGATCGTCGCACGCGACGGCGCAGGCGCCGCGGCCGCCGCAGACCCGGGGAGCGTGAAGGCCGGACCGATGCCTCAGTCGGCCATCAGGGCACGAGCCCGGACCGGCCGGAAGAAGCACGCGAGCGCAGCGCCGAGCCGCACCACGGCCATCGGGAGCCCGGGCCTCCCGGCGGGGGCACGTCCAGCGAATCGTGAAGCTCGCGGTGGTCGTCCAGCGGTACGGCGCTGACATCAACGGCGGCGCGGAACTGCACGCGCGCTACATCGCGGAATGTCTCTCGCGTCACGTGCAGGTCGAGGTCGTGACGACGTGCGCACGTGACTATGTGACGTGGCGCAACGAGCTGCCCGCGGGCGAATCGCAGGTCAACGGCGTTCAGGTTCGGCGGTTCCCCGTGCGTCACGAGCGCAGGCCGGCCGAATTCGGCCGGCACTCCCGCCGAGTGTTCGAATCCCGGCACTCGACTTCGGACGAGCTTGCGTGGCTCGAAAGCGAGGGCCCGGCAACTCCCGCGCTGCTGGCGTATCTCGAGGCAACTGCCGCCGGTTTCGATTTCGTCATCTTTTTCAGCTACCGCTACTACCACGCATGGCACGGAGTGCGCCGCGTGAGCGCCAAGGCGGTGCTCGTACCGACCGCCGAGCGTGACCCGGCGATCGGCCTGTCGATTTTCGGTCCCACATTCCGCGGCGTCAGGGCCGTCATGTACAACTCGCCCGAGGAGCGCGCGATGATCCAGGCGGTCACCCGCAACACCGACGTGCCCGGCGTCGTCGTCGGCGTGGGCTCTGAGGTGCCGGAAAGGACCGACGCCGCGCGGTTCAGGCGGAAATTCGATATCAACAGACTATTTGCGATCTACGTCGGTCGCATCGACGAAAACAAGGGGTGCAAAGAGCTTTTCGACTATTTTCAGCGGTACGCCTCGACGTTCCCGCGTGGCCTGGACCTGGTCCTCGTCGGAAGCCCGATCATCCCCGTGCCCGCGCACCCGAGGATTCACCACCTCGGCTTTGTCAGCGACGAGGATAAGTTCGACGCCATCACCGCCGCGGATCTGCTGATCATGCCGTCATACTTCGAAAGCCTGTCGATGGTCGCGCTCGAGGCGTGGGCGCTCGGGCGGCCGGTGCTCGCCAATGGGCGGTGCGATGTCCTGAAAGGTCAGTGCATCAGAAGCGGCGCAGGTCTGTACTACGAGTCCTATGAAGAATTCGCCGAAGCGCTCTACTCGCTGGAGTCGAACGGGCCATTGCACGCACGACTCGGCCGGAACGGCCGCGAGTACTTCCGTCAGCAC
>JAIVJE010000130.1:0-5743 GCA_020200195.1 Acidobacteriota bacterium
AGGAAGTGGAGACCGTGCGCGCCGCCCTAGCCGCGATCGAATGGCCGAATGACGAGCTGTCGGTGTTTGCGACGCTGCGCGGCTCCCTGTTCGCCATCGGAGACGAAGAGCTGCTCGAATGGAAACAACGGTTCCGCGAGTTTCATCCCTACAGGATCCCTGTCGAGTTGCGGGCACCGTCGGGTCCTGGATTCGTCGCGGGCGACGAGGACACGCGGCATTTCACTCCGATTGTCTCGGCGCTCGGCGTCCTCCGGGATTTACATCGTCGCCGCAACTACATCCCGGTCGCGGAGACGATTCAGCAGCTTCTGCACGTGACGCGCGCGCATGTGGCCCTCGTGTTGCGCAACGGAGGCGAGCAGGCGCTGGCCAACGTCCTGCACGTCGCCGAATTGGCGCGGCAGTACGAAGCGTCAGGCGGCATCTCGTTCCGTGGATTCGTCGATGAGCTCCGGATTGCCTCCGAGAGTGCACAGGCGGCCGAAGCCCCAATCCTTGAAGAAGGGAGCGACGGCGTTCGCATCATGACGGTGCACAAAGCGAAGGGCCTCGAGTTCCCGGTTGTCGTCCTTGCAGATCTCACATGCAAGCTGTCACGCGCCGAAGCGGGCCGGTGGATCGATTCGGAGAACGGGATGTGCGCGCTGAAAATCGGCGGCTGGGCGCCAATCGACCTTCTCCTGCACGATGGCGAGGAGGCCGCGCGCGACAAAGCGGAGTCCGAACGACTGACGTATGTGGCCGCTACCCGGGCGCGCGATCTTCTCGTCGTGCCGGTGGTCGGCGATGGGGCCTACGAGGGCGGCTGGCTCGATCCGCTGATGCCGGCCCTTTACCCGCCTGAGCCAGAGCGGCGCACAGCGGCTCGGCCGCCAGGGTGTCCGGAGTTCCGATCGAAGGATTCCGTGATGAACCGACCGGACGACGATCCGGCCCGGCCCTATACCGTGGCGCCTGGTCTCCACCAGTTCGGTTCGGTCGACGGGCGGCGCGGCTATTCGGTGATCTGGTGGGATCCCCACGTCCTTCACCTTGGCGCTGTGTCGTCATTCGGATTGCGCCGCGACGATCTCATCGTCAAGGACGGTGACATGTTCGCAATCGAGGAGCGCCTGGCCGAGTACGAACGCTGGCGCGACGACAAGATGCGTGTGATCGAGGGGGCGAAGCAGCCGGGCGTGCGCGTGCAGACGGCCACGTCGTGGGCCGCTGACGCCGCAGCCGTGGGAATCGACGAGGTGATCGCCGATTCGTCACTCGTGCAGGTCGTGGAAATCGCAGGCGCAGCCGAGCGTCCGCGTGGTCCGCGCTTCGGCACACTGGTCCACGCGGTGCTTGCGACCGTGGCGCTGGATGCTGGTGAGGAGGCGATCGCGCGCACGGCGGCGACACAGGGTCGTATCCTGCAGCCGCCGGCGTCCGACAACGAGGTCACGGCGGCCGTCAAAGTGGTCTCCGCCGTCCTGCGCCATGACCTCATGGCGCGGGCGCGGAACGCCAGCAGGATGCGGCGCGAAACGCCCATCACCTGGCTGCAGAACGACGGCATGCTGATCGAGGGCGTACTGGATCTCGCCTTCGACGAAGGCGACACCACCATCGTCGTGGACTTCAAGACAGATCATGAGCTCGCTGCCGGGGAGTCGCGCTATCGCGCCCAGGTTCAGCAGTACGTGAACGCAGTCTCGCGGGCGACCGGCAGATCTACTTCGGGTGTATTGTTCCGCGTCTGAACAGGATACCCCGCCAGCGGGCGAGTCCTGTCATTGAATGACGCAGTTCGTCAGTGGCCGCATCTATCTCTACGACGCTGCGCCCGTCAACTTACGGACCAGCTGGCAGTTGCAGGGTTCGGGAGGGTGGAATGCCTCTTGCCCTCGAGGAGGGGAGCAGGGCTGCGGCCCGCAGGAGGTTTCCCGATGAAGCGCCCGGTCATTGCACTCATGGTGGTGACACTCACGCTGGCGAGTGCCCCGACGGTGTACGCCCAGAAAGGGCCGAAGGTGAAGCCGCCGACGAAGGTGACGGCTCACGCCCAGCCGGTCAAAGTGAAGACGACCCAGCCGGTCAAAGTGAAGACCACTCAACCGGTGAAGGTAAAGACCACCAAGCCGGTCAAGGTGTCGACCGTCAAGCCCGTCAAGACAACCAAATCGGCGAAGGCGACCAAGCCCGTGAAAACGGAGAAGCTCGCGAAGGCGGAGAAACCAGCGAAGGTCCGGACCAGCGAGACGTCGACAACGTCAACGGCGACGCTCACGCCGGTGCAGCAGAAGCTCCTGAAGAACACGAATCTCGCCGACAAGCTGCGCTTGCGCCTGCCGGTCGGCACCGATCTGATGACGGCCGCCGAAGGGTTCCGAAACCTCGGCCAGTTCGTTGCCGCGGTCAACGTGTCGAACAACCTGAAGATCCCGTTCAACGATCTCAAAACGCAGATGGTCGTTGAGGGGAAGAGCCTGGGCCAGTCGATCCAGACGTTGAAGAAAGTGGCCAGCGTCACGGTCGAAGTGCAGCGGGCCGAGTATCAGGCGCGCGGTATGATCATCGAAAGTGAGAAAGTGCCTGTGACGACGACGGCGACGGCAACGAAGAAAACCACCGCCAAGCCGAAGAAGACGGTGCGGACGCAGAGCGGCGAGTGATCCTTCGCGGGTGTTTCACTCTTGGTTTGTGCGTGCTTGGCCTGGCTGCGCCTGCAGCCGCGCAGAGCAAAGGGCACTCGTACGGCCACTACAAACACCCCGCACCGCCGCCGCAAGGCGGCGGGAGCGACAGCGCGGCGCCGGCGGTCACGGCCACAGGCGCGCGAGTATTCGGCGCGTGGCTCGATGATGCGTCCTTGATGGAACCCGGGGACGGCATGCTGAGCGTGTCGTTCGGCTGGTTCAAGTCGCCGGTGTTCCGGGAGTTCGACGCGCCGGTCTTCGACGGCGGCGTCGGCGTCATGCGGCGCGTGCAGTTTGGCGTCAGCGTGCCGTATTACCACGTCAGCGAGCCGGGCGGCCCGGTGACGCGGGGACTGGGCGATTTCCTCTTGAGCGCGAAGATCCAGGTCCGTGACCCGACCGCGCACGCAGTGGGTTTCGCGGTGACGCCAGTGCTCGAAGTGCTCAGCAGCGAACCGGGCCCGGACGTGCCGCGTATCAACTGGGCGCTTCCGGTCAGCGCCGAGTACCGCCAACCGCGCTGGCGCGCGTTCGGCAGCGCCGGGTACTTCTCGCGGGGTTCGGTCTTCGGTGCCGGCGCGCTCGAGGTCGCGGTGACCGATCGCGCGTGGGTCACGGGCACAATCACGCGCTCCTACTCCACCCTTGCGGAAGACGTCGGCGCGAGGTTCGGCCTCGGTCCGAGCCGCACAGATGCAAGCGGCGGCGTCACCTTCTCGGTGTCACCCGCTCTGACGGTATTCGGCAGCATCGGCCGAACAATCTCGAAGCAGGACGTCGATAGCGCGTCGCTCGTCGTCAGCGCAGGCGCATCGTTCGGCTTCCTGGCCTGGAAGCCGTACCGCTGACTGTCCTTTCCCCGCGCCTGCTGAGCGCCTGAGTCCTTCGGACCCCATGCTAATCTGTCTGGTGAAGTTCGTGGGTGTTCACGTAGTCCTTGGTCCTGAGTCCTTGGTCCTTGCAAGAACGGAGGACTTGTTCGGTGCTTATCAGTCGAATGGAGTAGTGACATGGCCCGTTACGAGATGACGCCGGAGACGGCGTTCAGTACGCCCTACGCCGCAGACGAGCGGGTCAGCGCCTTCATGCGTTCCGTGTACGGATGGATGGCGGCCGGGCTGGCGATCACGGCCGGCGTCGCCTATTCCGTTGCCGGCTCCCCAGAGATCGTGCTGGCGATCGTCAACAATCGTGCGCTCTTCTGGGGCCTGATGATCGCGCAGCTCGGCCTGGTGTTCACGATGTCCGGGCGGGTCGAGAAGATGGCGTCGAGCACGGCCACGATGCTGTTCGTGATCTACTCGGCGCTGACGGGTGTGACGATGGCGTTCGTGCTGCTGGCGTTTACGGGCCAGTCGGTGGCGACTACGTTCCTGGTCACATCCGGCATGTTCGGCGCGATGGCGACGTACGGAACCGTCACGCGGCGCAGCCTGGCTGGATGGGGCCAGTTCCTGTTCATGGGCCTCATCGGCGTGATCCTCGCTTCGATCGTGGGCATTTTCTGGCGCAGCGACGCGCTGCAGTTCGTCATCTCCTTCATCG
The DNA here is from genome assembly GCA_020200195.1 of Acidobacteriota bacterium. GTDB lineage: Bacteria > Acidobacteriota > Vicinamibacteria > Vicinamibacterales > 2-12-FULL-66-21 > JAIVJE01. Next base: position 4,218 of record JAIVJE010000130.1, read on the forward strand.
GCGTCATCGTCTTCACCGGACTCACGGCCTATGACGCACAGCGGCTGAAGGCGCTGGCGCTCACCACCCCGGCCGGTCAGATGGGTTCTTACGCGATCGTGGGCGCGCTCGCGCTGTACCTGGACTTCATCAATCTGTTTTTGATGCTGCTCCGGTTCACCGGCAATCGGCGGGACTAGAGGCTCGTTGCCGAACGCGCGCGTGCGCTCGACGCACAGATCGACCGCATCTTCGAGGAACGCGCGTACGACGCGCCGCGGTTCGGTCCCGCACGGTGGCTGCCGGATGGCACTGCCTACGCGATCGTCGAGCGGACGTCAGCCGCGGGCGCCGGGTCTGAAATTGCGCGGTACGACGCCGCCACGGGGGCGCGCACGGTGCTCGTGGCCGCGTCGCAGCTCGTGCCGCCCGGAAGTAAGGCGCCGCTCGACATCGACGATTACACGTGGTCGGCCGACGGCCGGCGCCTCCTGATCTTTACCAATACGAGACAGGTCTGGCGGCAGAACACGCGCGGCGATTACTGGGTGCTCGAGGTCGGGACCGGCGCACTCAGCGAGATTGGTGCGGATGCGCCAGAAGCCACGCTGATGTTCGCCAAGTTCTCACCTGACGCGACTCGAGTCGCGTACGTGCGCGCGAACAACATCTACGTCGAAGCCATCCGCGGCGGCCGCCCTATCCAGCTCACGACGGATGGTTCCGAGACGGCCATCAACGGCACATCCGACTGGGTGTACGAGGAGGAGCTCGGCGTCAGTGACGCGTTCAGGTGGAGCCCCGACGGACGGAACATCGCGTACTGGCAATTCGACACCACGGGTGTTGGCATCTTCTCGTTGATTGACGACACCTCTGCGCTCTACCCCATCATCACGCGGATCCCTTATCCCAAAGTCGGTACTGCGAACTCGGCTGTCCGCATCGGGGTTGTTGGTTCGGCGGGCGGTAAGACGAAATGGATGCAGGTTCCCGGGGACCCGCGGGACAACTATCTGGCGCGTATGGACTGGATCGACTCGGGCACGCTCGCGATTCAGCAACTGAACCGGCTGCAGAACCGGAACGACTTTCTGCTCGCGACCGCTGCGACGGGGAGCGTTCGTCGTTCCTTCCGCGACGAATCGACCACCTGGGTGGACGTCGTCGACACCGTCAGGTGGATCGACAAGGGCCGCGCGTTCCTTTGGACCAGCGAGCGCGACGGCTGGCAGCACGTCTACCGCGTGCCGCGAGAAGGGGGCGACGCGAAGCTGCTCACTCGCTTCGACGCGGACGCGATCGATGTCGCTGGCCTGGATGAGCAAGCGGGTTCGCTGTATTTTCTGGCGTCACCGGTTAATGCGACGCAGCGGTACCTGTATCGGTCGAAACTGGATGGACCCGGCTCGCCTGAGCGGATCACGCCGCCGGATCAACCCGGCACACACGGGTATGACCTCGCCCCCGGCGGACGGCTGGCCTTTCACACCTGGTCACAGTTCGATCGTCCGACCGCAACCGACGTCGTCGAGCTTCCCTCGCAC
>JAIVJE010000130.1:5775-12571 GCA_020200195.1 Acidobacteriota bacterium
ACATTTTTGACCGTCGCGATCGGAAATGGGATCGTGCTGGATGGCTGGATGATCCAACCGCGCGGTTTCGACTCGACACGGAAATATCCGGTCATCGTGTTCGTGTACGGGGAGCCCGCCGGCGTAACGGTGACCGACCGCTGGGGCGGCAACCGGATGCTCTTTCACCGTGCGCTCGCCGAAGCCGGCTACATCATCGTGTCGTTCGACAACCGGGGCACACCTGCCCCCAAAGGCACCGCATGGCGCAAGGTCATCTACGGAAGCGTCGGCGATTTGTCGTCGAAGGAGCAGGCGGCGGCTGTGCGAGCGCTTGCGGCGCGGCACGCCTTCGTCGACACCGAACGCATCGGCATCTGGGGCTGGAGCGGCGGTGGTTCGAACACGCTGAATGCGATGTTCCGGTTTCCCGATGTGTACAAGGTGGGCGTGGCGATCGCGCCGGTCCCCGATCAACGGCTGTACGACACGATTTATCAGGAACGCTACATGGGACTGCCGCTGCAGAATGCCAAGGGGTACCGCATCGGATCGCCGATTCACTTTGCCGAGGGTCTGAACGGCAAGCTTGTCGTCGTGCACGGATCCGGTGACGACAACGTCCATTACCAAGGGACCGAGCGGCTCGTGAACCGGCTCGTCGAGCTTGGCAAGTCGTTCGACCTGATGGTGTACCCGAATCGCACCCACTCGATTTCGGAGGGGCCTGGCACCACGCCGCATCTCTATCGCCTGATCGCCCGATACTTTCTCGACCATCTGCCGCCCGGGGAGCGCTGAGGCGGATTGAGCTTCAAGCTCTGCGCATGCGCTGACCAAGATCTGCCGCTCACCGTCTCTGCAAGAAACGAGTTCAGAGGCGGTGGTGCACCCGGTTCAAAGAGTTAGCGCGCCATCCACCCGGCATGATTTCTGCCTGTCTGATTCGGAGGGAGGCAGAATGCAACCTCATGTATTTGCGGCGATCGTCGTGATCGGGCTTGTTCCGCTGGCACGGCCGGCCGCCTCGGCCGACCCCCCGCAGCCAGCGCGCGCGCAGGCCCGGAACGCGATGCGGTTTCAGGGCATGGACACCAACGGGGACCGGCGGATTACGCGCGACGAGTGGCGCGGCAGCGAGCAGTCTTTCCGCACGCACGACTGGAACGGGGACGGCGTACTCGCCGGCAACGAAGTCCAGGCGGGGGCCGCACGCAACAGAAATGAGGATGACTTCGATAACGAGCGACGCTGGGAATTCACCGACTGGACGGTCGAAGGGTTCCGCACACTGGATCACAACAACGATCGGCGCATCAGCCGCAGCGAATGGCACTACGACGTCGAGTCGTTCGTGCGCGCCGATCGGAACCGCGACGGCGTGTTGACGAGAGCGGAGTTCCTGAACTCTGAGGCCGACACCGATGACGACAGGGGGGATCGGTTCGACAACCTCGACGCGAACCGGAACGGGCGCATCGAACGTTCAGAATGGCACGGTACCCGCGACGCGTTTGAGTGGATGGATCGCAACAATGACGGCGTGCTGTCGCGTACCGAGGTCGTGGGTGAGGAAGCGCCCGAATCGGACCTGTTCTCCAGCCTCGACGTCAACCGCGACGGTCGGGTCTCGCCGAACGAATGGCACTGGTCGCGGCGCAGCTTTGACAAGCAGGATCGGAATCGTGACGGCCAGTTGTCGCGTTATGAGCTGGCGAACATGGATACTCCGTCCGCGCCGACCGGGGTGACGACGGTGTTCGTCATTGACGGACGTCAGCGGTGGGTCGACACGGGCATTGACCTGCGCGCGGGTGACACGGTCTCGCTCACCGCCGAGGGGGAAATCATCATGAGCAACGACAACGCGGACGTCGCCGGGCCCGCCGGGTCGCGCAACAACCGCCGCGCTGCGGAGGCTCCGCTCCGGGATCAACCGGCGGGTACGCTGATAGCGCGCGTCGGCAACGCCGCGCCGGTCGTCATCGGTGCGAGCCGGACGCTGGACCGCCCAGTCACCGGCGGGCGGCTGTACCTGGGCGTCAACGACGACTACCTGCTCGACAACCGCGGGCAGTTCCGCGTGATCGTGACGAGCCAACGGCGCTAGACTCGGAGGGATAGCAACCCTGGATTCACCACTGACCAGGTGAATCCCGGAACTGAAAGAGCACGAATGCCGACCATGCCTGGAGCGCCCGACGCCGTCATCCGTCAGTGGTTCAAGGACGTGTGGGACGACGGGCACGAGGACGCCATCGGCCGGATGCTCGCGCCGGACGCGCGGGTCCATGGACTCAGCGGGGCCGACGGGCCGCCGATCATCGGCGCCAAGGACTTCACATCGTTCTTCCGGGCGTTCCAGTCAGCGCTCAGCGACATTTCCATCGTCGTTCAGCGCACGGTCGTCCAGGACGACATGTGCGCTGCGTTCTGTCGCGTGACGGCGCTCCACACTGGCGACACGCTGGGGGCGCCGGCGAGCGGCGAGATGGTGGACTTCAGCGGGATCTCGATCGCCCGCGTGCGGGACGGGAAGATCGTCGAAGCGTGGAACTGCTTCGACTTCCTATCGATGTATCAACAGATAGGGTGGGTCCGCAAGCCGCCGCTCCCGTAGCGGCGGCGCCGCTTCATCGGTGCGCTGCCTTGTAGTGTTCCGCCAGCAGGTCGCGGCCGAAATCACCCTTGAAGTCCCGCCAGACTTCGTGGATGTGATTCGCGTTGGTCTGCGTGTTGTCGAACTCGACCAGGAACGTCGGCCCCTGTATCCGGTAATAGTGTCCGGCGTTCTTCTGGCGGCCTCCCATCCACGCGAACCGTATGTGATCCAGACCGGCGCTCCGTACTTTCGCGATCCGCTCGCGCGCGACCGGATCCGATTGAGCACCTGCATGCTCGTCAATCAGCTTCAACAGTACGGCTTGTTGTGCCGGCGACATGTCTGCGACCGCCAGGCCCCGCTGATCCTGCGCTGACGCCTCCCGCGCATTCGTGGTCAGCATGTCGTCTGGCGCCTGCGCGTCGATGATCGCCTGCTGACGCTGCTCGTCGGTGAACAGACCGAGCAACTCGTAGGCGAGGTCCTCTTCCGCCGCCAGCGGCCGCGTTCCCGCCATCTTTCCCGTGCGGACCTCCGCCGGGTTTGCCCCAAAAAACTGCGGGGTCGTTGCCAGCGCTGCCCCGTTGACGATCGTCCAGTTCTGGGAGAGGTGATGGCCTTCGTACCGCCAGCCCCAGCTGGATCGCACGCCCGGGTCGCCGAAAATCGTGAAAAAGTACAGTTCTTTGTCGCGGATCTTGGGGTCGCCCCCCATCTCGATGAGGACGTCCTCGAGCGATCGAATCGTTTCGGCTTTTGAATAGCCTTTTTGGCTGAGTCCCGTCCGCAGCAGATCCATCGCGGCCTTGCGCTGCGGAGCCGTCATGGCGTTGAGCGGGAGTCCTTTGCGCTCGCGGGGGACGTAATGCCAGTTCATGCGCTCGTCGCTGTCGAATGGAAAGTGCAGACGCTGTTTCAGCTCAGCCGGCAGCGTGTCGAGGAGCGCCTGTGCCGCGGTGATCATGGCGTGCGGAGGCGCGGCGGACTCAGGGAACGCGAGGATCGCAGCCGCGAGGACCACCGGCGCGACGATTCTGCGCATGCAGCGCAAGCATACAAGGGACTAGGGAAAGGGAAAAGGGACAAGGGAAAAGGGACAAGGGGCGGTCATCCCTGTGCTGGAAGCGCGCCAGGCACCCGCCCCCGCGACGCAGGCACCTGCCACGCAGGCACCCGCCACGCAGGCACCCGCACCAGCTGCGGGATGTGCGCGCACCTGGGTAGGTCGGGAGGCCGAGCTGGAGGAATACCTGAAGAAGGCGCCGGTCGCCAGCATGAAAGACATTCCGGTCGGCGTGACGCGCCCCCGGCGCGCATTTCTGGAGCCGGGCGGACCGATTGAAAGCATGGCCTGGAAAGTCGTCCCGCCGGGCAAGCCGAGCGGCTATTGGGAAAGCTACAAATCAGAGATCGCCGCGTACGAGCTGAACAAGCTGCTCGAGATGGGCATGATTCCGCCGACAGTGGAAAGGCAGATAAAGGGAGATACCGGCGCGGCGGTGATGTGGGTCTCGCCGACCAAGAGCTTCAAGGACCTGGGTGGCGTGCCGCAGCCACCCGGACGCTATGTCGCCGAATTCACTCGTCAGATCATTCGCGCGAAGATGTTCGACAACCTGATCGCGAACAAGGATCCGAACCTCGGCAACTGGCTGGTGGACGAGGACTGGCACCTGATTCTGATCGACCACACCCGGTCGTTCACCAGCATGAACTCGCTGGCGCACAAGTTCGATCACGTGGACGCGGCGCTCTGGGATCGGATGAAAGCGCTCGACGAGCCCGGACTGACGGCCGCGCTCAGCGCGTGGCTCACCAAGCCCGAGATCAAAGGCATCCTGAACAATCGCGACAGATTGCAGAAGGAAATCGACAAGCTGGTGGCCGCCAAAGGCCAGTCCGTGTTCGTGCGCTGACCACTATCCGGATGTGCAACGCTCTGCGGTAGCGCAGGCATCACCAATCCGTCAGCGGGGCCAGGCGGTTACTGACCGTCAGACATTTGTTGCCCAGCCGGGTGGATTGCCGCGCGTCACCGGCCGAACATCGCGGGTTTGCCCATCAAACCGGCTGGCGACCTTTTTGCCAATGGAATTGGTGATGGGATTCGATGTGGCCTTGGGTCGATGGCTCGCGTTCTGTGTCCATCCGTCAGGCGCCTGGCGGGTGGGCTCGCCGATCGTCCGCGCCGCCCTCGTCACGTCCTACCTCGCCGCCGGCTATGTCGGGATGCTCGCCGTTCTGCTCGCGCGCTGAGCGCGGTCACCGCACACTGTTCCCCGCGATCCGTACCGAGTCGATCGTCCGCGTCTGACGGATGTCTTCGAGGGGATTCTTTGCCAGTACGATGAAGTCGGCGTAGCGGTCTGGCTGCAGCGTGCCCACCCGGTCGGCGAGGCCCATGCAGCGAGCGGCCTCCGATGTCGCCGCGATGATCGCCTGGGAAGGCGTGAGTCCGGCCTTGACCATTTCCTCCAGCTCGAGATGCTCGAAGTAACCCTGGAAGCGCCCGGGCGGCCCGGTGTCCGTCCCGAACGCGAGCCGGACGCCGGCGGCGTGGAGCGCGCGCGCGTTGCGTCGCGCGACGTCGAGCGCGCGCTTGTAATGCTGCGCGGCGCGATCCTTCCCGACCGCCGCCTGCCGTGAGGGCTCCTCGAGCGCTGCAAGGACCTTGGGCTCTGCGCCACTGCGAAAGAACGGGTCATCGAAGAAGGCAGGTCTCGTCTTGTATACGAAGGTCGAAACCTCGCGCATCAGTGTGGGGGACAAGCATACGTCCCGCGCTTTCATCAGATCGATCAGCTCGCGATCGACATCAGCGTCACGCACGCTGTGGGCCAGGAAATCCACGCCCGCGCGCAGCAGACCCTTCGCATCCGCGAGATAGAACATGTGGGCGGCCACGCGCAGGCCGCGCTGATGCGCGCGCTCGATGACCGCCGTGTAAATTTCCGGCGGCATCTTCGCGGTCGTACCGAGATTGTCGTCAACGCGAATCTTGATCCAGTCAGGTTTGAACGCCGCGGCGGCATCAACCGCGGCGCGCGCTTCCTCCGGCGTGCTGCCGACGATCACCGGCCCTGCGACGTAGAGCCGCGAGCGTCGCAGGTCGGCGCTGTCGTTTTCGACCCGAAGACGGAAGCCGGCTTCGCGGTCGTCCCCCAGGCTCACCACCGTCGTCACGCCGTACCGCGCGTACAGCGCGAGCTGCCGTCGCAGGTTCTCTTCCGTGTACAGCTCGGGACGGCTCTCGAGGCCCACCGTGGACCCCGCGTGGCCATGGGCGTTGACCAGCCCCGGCATGACAGTTCGTCCGGAGAGATCGATCCGCTGCGCGTCGTCGGGGACGGGTGTGCGTGATGCCGGGCCGGCCGCAGCGATCCGCTGGCCGCGTACGACGAGCACCGCGTCCGGGACCGGCGCCGCAGCCGAGCCGTCGATGAGCGTGAAGCGAGCGAACGCTGTCAGTGCCGTCTGCGGCGCCTGAGTAGACGCCTGCAGCACGACGGCCGCGCCGGCTGCCACGATGAAGTTCAAGGCAAGTCGCTGGGCGGCCATGTTGTCTCGCTACGGGGTTTTCCGTGACGCGTCGAGATCCAGCTCGTTCAACGGGACGTCCCAGTGCGCGTCGAGGATCTCGAAGCGCCGGCGTTCTTCTTTCCTGAACGTCGCCTGATCCAGAAACAGCCGCCGCACGATCTCGTCCTCGCCCGAGGGCCCGGTCATGGCTGCCACATCGCGGAACGTGATCGCGACCGCGAACGTCCAGTCCGCACGTCCGTCGCCGTGATACGTCGGCTGATACGTCCGGACCGCCGTGATCCGTCCTGTCCGCATCTGATCCTTCAATACGGGGTAGTGGTTCTTCTGGAACAGATCGACGAACTCGTCCTGATGCCCCCACTTCACGCGGTAGAAGTACCACGCCGTCCGCTCGGCGCGTGATGCAGCCTGCGCCGCAGGCGCCTGCCCCGGGCGCGCGTCCGCGCGAGCCCTCGATACGCCCAGCGTCACCGCCAGCGCAAGGAGCACCGCAATTAAAGAGACGATTCGACGCCTGCTCATACTTCCTCCACCAAAGTCACCGAGCAGATTCGGTGCACGGCGCCCCGCCAAGGACGGACAGAACGATCAGCGGGTTGCGCCCCTGCCGTCTCAAAGTATGCGGAAAGCCGCGGGGCACGAGCGCGAAGAATCCGGAGCGCACCTTCGTCT
>JAIVJE010000131.1 GCA_020200195.1 Acidobacteriota bacterium
GACCAGGCCCGCTGAACGTCATGCGATACATAGCCAGCGCTTTACTCCTCTTCAGCGCCTTTCAGGGATCGTCGAGACCGCCGGCGAACGCGGCAGTAGTCCCCGTCAAAGTCGTGGAGGTTCCCGGCTACAGCGAAGGCATCGTCTTCGATCGCGCGGGACTGGGGTGGATCTCTGATTCGTGGAACGGGACGATCTACCGCATTGCCGCCGACGGCTCGGCGAGTCTATGGGCGACCACGGGTGCACCGAATGGCCACAAGATCCTGCCTGACGGTACCCACCTGGTGTGCGACGGGTCGCACCACGCCGTGCTGCGTCTCGATGCCAACGGCGCCGTGATCGGGAAGGCGTCAGCGGAGAGCAACGGCGTTCCATTGCGCTCGTCCAACGATCTGACGCTCGATGCGCACGGCGGCTTCTACTTCACTGATCCCGGTGGATCGAGCGAGAAGAATCCCATCGGGACGGTCCATTACGTCGGCAAGTCGGGCCGCACGCACCTGGTCACCGGCGGCCTTGCGTTCCCCAACGGCATCGTCCTGCGTCCCGACGGCCGGACTCTGCTCGTCGCCGAAAGCGGCCACAACAGGATTCTCAGCATTGCAGTCGAGGCGCCTGGCAAAGTCGGGGACCGAAAAATATTCGCGACGCTGCCGCAAAAGTCGGGCGATCAGATCGCCAAATCGCCGGACGGCATCGCGCTCGACGCCGACGGAAACCTGTTCGTGGCGCACTACGGGATGCGGCAAGTGCAGGTTCTCGGCACCGACGGCACGTTGCTGAGGACGTACGCGGCAGGCAACCTGACGACGAGCAATGTCGCCTTCGGTGGGCCGGAGTTGAACCATCTGTACGTCACGGGTGCCCTCGCCGACGAGAAGACGAGCAAGGGCGCGCTGTTCAGGCTCGATCTGCCGGGCGTCCGCGGACTGCGGCTGTTGCAGTAGCGCGTCGGTCTTACGGCAGCAAGGAGAGGCTTTCCAGAAACTTCCGGATCGCCCCGTAGAATTCCCGCGCGTCAACGTCGCTCGCGTAGATGTGGCCCCCGCGGACCTCGACAAATGTCTTCGGGGCCGTCGCCGCGTCGTAAAGGCGTCTCCCTTCGCCGATCGGGATTACCGTGTCGTCCGGGCTGTGGAGAAAGAGCATGGGTGCCTGGATACGGCTGACGCGCGTAATCGAGTCGAACGGGTTGCGCATCACGAGACGGATCGGAAAGAGGGGATACTGTAGCTCGCCGATGGCGACGAGCGACGCCGGCGCTCCCTCGAGGATGACGGCGGCCTGCGGCACCTGGGACGCGAGCGTGACGGCGACCGCTGAGCCGAGCGACCAGCCGTACACAATGATGCGCTCCGGCGTCACGCGCTCGCGGGAACGTAGATAGTCATACGCGGCACTCGCGTCCGCTTCGAGCGTGGCCTCAGACGGCACGCCGTCGAGACCGCCGAATCCGCGATACTCGGGAGCGAAAACGTTCAATCCGAGCTCGCGCAATCGCGTGTAATGTGAAATGTTCATCCGGCTGGCGATGGTCGCCGCGTTGCCGTGCAGGTAGAGAATCCAGGGTCGGGCGTCCGACCCTGGCCCCGCGCGCATGACCCAGGCGAACTGTCGGGTCCGGTCGCTGCGCGGCACGTCGACTTGTTCGTATGGGAACGACGGCCGGCCCTGGGGCAGCGGGAGCGCGGCCTGAAACACGATCCGCGTTTCCTGAGTGACGAGCCAGAGCACGCCCGCGCTATAGCCGAGGATGCACACCGCGGCGAGCGCGAGCAGCACCCGGCGCGGAGTCGCCGTCCGAGTCATGAACCTTAGTGTAAAGGGTGCGAAGTCGTTCTTATCGCCTTTTGTGGGGTCGTGTGCGCAGCCAGCGGGCGCGCGCAGCGCATCACCAATGTGATTCCGGATGCCGCGCGGCCGCTGCCGCTGCCGGCGGTGCGCCTCACAGGCGGGCCGCTGAAGCGCGCGCAGGATCTGAATGGCGAGTACCTGTTGAAGCTCGAGCCGGATCGCATGCTCGCCTTCTACCGGCAGCGTGCGGGTCTCGCGGCGAAGGCGGAGCCATACGCAGGCTGGGACGGAGATGGCCGGAACCTGACCGGTCATATCGCGGGCCACTACCTTTCGGCCGTCAGCCTGATGTGGGCCGCCACGGGGGATCCGCGGTTCAAGGAACGCGCGGAGTATCTCGTCACCGAGCTCAAAGCCGTCCAGGACAAGCAGGGTGACGGGTACCTGGGCGCGCTTGCGGGTGGCAAGGAGACGTTGGTCGAAGTCGGGAAAGGGAACATCCGATCGTCCGGGTTCGATCTGAATGGCCTGTGGGCGCCGTGGTACGTGCTCCATAAAACGTTCGCCGGTTTGCGTGACGCATACCGGCATACGGGCAATCGCACGGCGCTCGACCTCGAAATCAAGTTCGCGCAGTGGGCCGAGCGGACGCTGGCACAGCTCACCGACGCGCAGATCCAGCGGATGCTCAACACCGAGTTCGGCGGCATGAACGAGGTCATGGCGGATCTGTACGCCGACACTGGCGATACACGATGGCTGGCGCTGTCATACCGGTTCGAGCATCGAGCGGTGCTCGATCCGCTCAAGCGTCACGAAGATCGGTTATCGGGCCTTCACGGCAACACGAATGTGCCCAAGCTGCTCGGGTCAGCCGTGCGGTTCGCATACACCGGTGATCCAGGAGATGGGTTCGCGGCAGGATTCTTCTGGGATCGTGTCGCCCGCCACCACAGCTTCGCCACAGGCGGCCATGGGAAAGACGAGTATTTTCGTGAGCCCGACAAGCTCGGCGACATCGTCGATGGCCGCACCGCCGAATCGTGCAATGTCTACAACATGCTGAAGCTGACCCGTCGTCTTTTTGCGCTCAGGCCTGACGCGGAATACGCCGAGTTCCACGAACGCGCGCTGTTCAATCACGTTCTCGGATCGATGGATCCGAACGACGGGAGCACCTGCTACATGGTGCCCGTCGGGCGCGGCGTGCGGCGCGAGTACGCGGACATGTTCCGCAGTTTCACCTGCTGCGTGGGATCCGGCATGGAGAGCCACGCACTCCACGGCCACGGCATTTATTACGAATCAGGGGATCGACTCTGGGTCAACCTGTTCGTCCCCTCTATCGCCGAATGGAAGGCCGCAGGCGCCAAAATCGAGATGGCCACCGGATTTCCCGAGGGCGATTCGGCGGTGCTCACGTTCACGATGCAGGCGCCCAAACCTTTCACGCTCGCGCTGCGGCGTCCGTCATGGGCGGGTGACGAATTCGGTGTGCGCGTGAACGGAGCGGCTGTGGCGGATCTGCCGTCTCCTGGGAACTATGTCGAAATCACGCGTGCCTGGAAGTCTGGAGACACCCTTGCAGTTACGCTGCCGAAGGCGCTGCGTCTCGAGTCGATGCCCGACAACCGCCGCCGCGCGGCTGTCATGTGGGGGCCGCTGGTCCTCGCCGGCGATCTCGGGCCTGAGCCGGAGCGCGGCCGCGGGACACGCGCGCCGCCGCCGGATGTGCCCATGCTCGTGGCCGCCGAGCGTCCACTCGACGAGTGGCTGAAACCGGTCGCCGGCAGCCCCGGCAGCTTCCGCAGCGACGGCGTCGGACGCGATCGCGACGTCGAGTTCGTTCCGTTTTACCGGCTGCACCGCCGCACGTATGCAGCGTACTGGGACCTGTTCACGCCGGCGGAGTACGAAAAAAAGGTAGAGGAAATCACGGCCGAACGCGAGCGCCAGCGCAAGCTCGACGCGGCGACGATCGCGTTCCTCCCGAATCCCGCTGGCGATCCGCCGCCGGGCATGGGCGTCGGGGTCAGTATGATCTGACGGGACGCGGATGAGCGCGGATCGGCACGGATCAAGTCAACCGTGTGCGATAGGGTTTCCGAGCCAAAAGGGGGCAAGACCGGTCGGGGCGTGCGACCTGCCGCGCCGCAGGCGCGGGTAGAGGGTGCGGGTTGCGTATCAGAGCGCCCCCTGCCAGGCGCCAGGCGTTCTGATACACAGCCCGCACCCTGTCCACCTGCCTGGCTGCGCCAGGCTGCAGGTCGCTCAGATCCGCGGCGATCCGTCCAATCCGCGTCCGTCAGTCACGTCCCCCGACCGGTTTCGCACGAAACTTCTCCCACCACGCCACTGCCTGCGTCGAGTGGACAGAGTAATCTTGTGTCATGCCGGAGACCAAGCGTGCCAGGACCGTCTCGCGCCCATCTTACGAGCGATTCCAACCCAGGAACCGCGCGGGCTGGCGGCGGTGGCTGCAACGGAATCATGCCGCGGCTCCAGGTGTCTGGCTGGTGTATCTGAAGGGTCGCGGCGGATCAAGTATGACGAGGCGGTCGAAGAAGCGCTCTGTTTCGGGTGGATTGACAGCACCGTGAATCCGATCGACGCACGCCGCTGACGTAATTGCCCGCGGGGACGCATACCACGGCGCGTGCGTCCTAATGCGCAGGAGGAGGGTCGATGAATGTTCTCGTGACGGGTGGAACGGGCACCGTGGGATCTCAGGTGGTCGGCGAGTTGGTCGGGCGTGGAGTGAACGTGCGGGTGCTCACACGCGATCCGGCGAAGGCGAAAGGGCTGCCTCCGGGCGTCACCGGCGTGGCCGGCAACCTGCTCGAGCCGACGACCGTGCGTACCGTGTTCGACGGCGTCGATGCGGTGTTCCTGCTGAACGCGGTCAGCATGACCGAGGCGCACGAGGGTCTGATGGCGGTCGCCGGCATGCGGCTCGCCCGCGTCAAGCGAGTCGTGTACCTGTCCGTGCATCACGCCGACAGCTTCGCGTGGCTGCCGCACTTTGGATCCAAGATTGGCGTGGAAGAGGCGCTCCGCAAGTCCGGGCTCCCGTTCACCATCCTCAGGCCGAACAACTTCTATCAGAACGATTATTGGTACAAGGACGCACTGCTGCAGGCGGGCGTCTATCCGCAGCCGATTGGCGATGGCGGGACGTCGCGTGTGGATGTCAGGGACATCGCCGAAGCTGCCGCCATCGCGCTGACGTCCTCTTCGCATGAAGGGGAATCCTACGACCTGGTGGGGTCGGAACTTCACACAGGCGTATCGACGGCCGCGGCCTGGAGCCGTGCGCTGGGCCGCCCGGTCACGTACGCCGGAGACGACCTCGACGCGTGGGAGCAGCAGTCGCTCACGTACATGCCTGCCTGGATGGTGTTCGACTTCCGCCTGATGTACGCAACCTTCCAGAAGCAAGGGTTGAAGGGATCACCTGAGGCCATCGCTCGGGAGACGGCGCTTCTGGGACACGCCCCTCGGCCCTTCGACGCCTTTGCCGCGGAAACCGCCGCTGCGTGGCGTGCATCCGGGGCGTAAATTCAAACGTCTCTCCGTTTATTATGGTGTCGCCGCGCCGACACCAGGCACCGCACCGCGTTTCAGGAGGACGTAGATGGGTACTCGAGACGCCCGCGTGGACGGGTACATCGCGAAGTCCGCCCCGTTCGCCAGACCAATCCTCTCGCACATCCGCGAGGTCGTTCACGCAGGCTGTCCCGACGTCGAGGAAGCGATGAAATGGAGCTTCCCGCACTTCATGTACAAAGGCATGCTCTGCAGCATGGCGTCGTTCAAGCAGCACTGTGCGTTCGGATTCTGGAAGGGATCGCTGCTGAAGGACGCCAACACGCCCGCCAGGGATGCCATGGGACAGTTCGGCCGGATCAGGTCGGTCGCTGATCTGCCGGACGAGACGCGCCTGCTCCGTCTGGTCAAACAGGCCGCGGCGCTCAACGACGAGGGGGTCAAAGTCGCCCGGGCACCGAAAGCGCCGCGTGGCAAGACGGTGAAAACGCCGGACTCCTTCATCGCGGCAGTCCGCACAAACAAGAAGGCGCTCGCCACGTATGAGGCGTTCAGCCCGAGTCACAAACGTGAGTACGTCGAGTGGGTGACGGAAGCGAAGGCCGACGCGACCCGCAAGCGCCGGCTCGAAACCGCGGTCACGTGGATGGCCCAGGGCAAAGAGCGGAACTGGAAATACACACCTGCGAAGGCCGCCGCGACGACGCGGACGTCGGCTCGGACTACGGGTTCCGCACGGTAGGTCATGCACAGTTGCGTCCGCGCGATCGCCGCTGGGTTGCGTACTGCGCCCTCGCGGTAGCGGTCCTCGGGATCACCTGGTCCGCGATATTTGTCCGGTGGGCCGGCGTGCCCGGTCCG
>JAIVJE010000132.1 GCA_020200195.1 Acidobacteriota bacterium
GGCGGGGCCCGGCTCGTTCACCGGCATCCGGATCGGCATCGCGACCGTGCAGGGGCTGGCGACAGCTTACGGCCGGCACGTGGTGCCAGTGTCCGCGCTGGAAGCGCTCGCACGCGCGATCGGTCACCGCACGCCTGAGGCGAGATTCGTCGCAACATGGATGGACGCGCAACGCGGAGAGGTGTTTGCCGCCTTGTACGAAGCCGACGGGCGCACCGTCCTGGAGGCACCTTCCGTGGAGACGCCTTCCGCGACGCTGGGCCGTTGGCGTGACACCCGCGCGCTGGAGTCGGTTTCGTTCGTTGGCGACGGGGCCGTTCGCTACGCGGACGTCCTCCACGGCGTCATCGGCCCCGCCGTCAACATCCTCCCGGCGCCGTCGCTCGCGGGCATAATCGGTGTTCTCGCCGCCGAGAATCCAGCGCGCGCGATCGCCCCTCACGGCGTTGCTCCATTGTATATCCGCCGGCCAGATGCCGAGCTCGCACGTGCCCGGCGTCTGGCCACGGGTGCGCCCCAATCTTCCCGGGACTCCACGCGGCGCTGATCTGAATGGAGGGAATGGTCGTCGAGCGGGCGTGGGAGTCGGATCTCGATGCAGTCGCGGCACTCGAAGCTGACGCGTTCACGAATCCCTGGACCCGCGACATGCTGGAGCGGGAACTGCGCCAATCAGAAGTGGCGCGTGTCTACGTCCTTCGGCTGCCAGCCCAGCCCGTAGCCGCATTCTGCACCTGCTGGGTGATCTATGACGAGCTCCACATCAACACGATCGCCGTCGATCGAAACCGGCGCCGGCAAGGTCTGGCGACGGCCTTGATGCGCTACGTCCTGGAGGACGCGGCGCGCGGCGGCGCGGCGAGGGCCACTCTGGAAGTCCGCCGATCCAATGACGCGGCGCAGCGGTTGTATGAACGGCTAGGGTTCAAAATTTCCGCCGTCCGCCACCGGTATTACACCCACCCCGAGGAGGACGCGCTGATCTTCTGGCTCGACCGGTTGGAACCTTCGGCACCTCGTCCAGAATCTTGAAGCCGGTGGTCTCTTGTGTTACCGTCGCAGGTATATGAACGCCCCACGCTGATCTTGGGCGACGCGCCTGTTTAAAGGAGGCGGAAATGCCGACAGACTTCGAAGAGCTGAAGCGACAACTGCTGCAGACCGACGAGGAGTACCGCCAACTCGCCACGCAACATCACGACCTCGACGAAAAGCTGCACAATCTGGCCGACCGGCATTACCTTTCTGAACCCGAACAGCTCGAAGAAGTCACACTCAAGAAGCGCAAGCTCCAGCTGAAAGATCAGATGGAGAGCATCGCTCGCCGCCACGGCTCGCGCGGCGAATCGGCTCACGCCGCCCGCGGCTGAACCGCGACATTTGCTCAGGGCCGGTAGCCGCCCATGCGCCCGGCCCTGATTCCTTCGTTACCGCCGCGGTCACGGCTTTCATGAAAATCGATCGAGCCGGGATCCCTTTCATTGCCGGCGCGCTCGCGCCTGCCGCCGGCCTGCTCGCGGCCCGACGCCGTGGGTGGGCAACGTCGTTCGCGCTCCTCGGGGGATTCTTCGCGTACTTTTTTCGAGATCCCGACCGGGTGGTGCCCAACGGGCCCGGACTCGTCGTCTCTCCCGCGGATGGCCGCGTCATGATCGCGGGGCCGAGCGACGGCCGGTGGGCGCCCGAAGGGCAGTGGAAACAGGTCACGATTTTTCTATCGCCGACCGACGTCCACATCAACCGCTCGCCGGCCGAAGGCCGCGTCATACGCGTGGACTACCGGCGCGGCAAGTTCCTGCCAGCCTTCAACGAAGGTTCCAACGACAACGAACTGAACGAGATCTGGGTGGATCGCGGCGGACAGGTCGTCGTCTTCAGGCAGGTTGTGGGCATCCTCGCGCGGCGAATCGTCTGCCGCGTTCGGGAGGGAGACGTGCTGGCACGCGGGCAGCGCATAGGGTTGATGAAGTTCGGATCGCGCATGGACGTGTTCCTGCCGATGGGGGCCCGGCTCGCCGTGAAGGTCGGCGAGCGCGTCGTGGGGGGCGAAACGGTGCTCGCGACTTTGGAAGACCTACCAGCCGGAGCGCCCGACGCGCGTGCTCGATAAACTGCCGCTTCGCCGGCGCGCGGAGGACCGGCCGCACCGCATTCGTCGCGGGGTCTACCTGCTGCCGTCAATGTTTACGGTGGCGAATCTGTTCTGCGGGTACGCATGTGTGGTGTACGCGACCCAGCGGGACTTCGATACGGCGGCGCTGCTCATCGGGATTGCGATGGTGCTCGATACGCTGGACGGGTTCGTGGCGCGGCTCACCAAATCGTCCACGGCTTTCGGTGTCGAGCTGGATTCGCTGGCCGACGTCGTGTCATTCGGTCTCGCACCGGCGATTCTCGCGTTTACCTGGGGGCTCTATCCGCTCGGACGTCTCGGCTGGGCAGCCGGGTTCATCTACGTGACCGCGGCGGCCATGCGGCTCGCGCGGTTCAACATTCAAACGGGCGCTGTAGCGGACAAGCGGTATTTCGCCGGGTTGCCGAGCCCCGCGGCGGCGTCGGTCATCGCGTCGACGGTCTTTCTGTACCCGTTCGGCCTCCAGGAGCGCGAGACCGCGCTGCCAGCGCTCGCAATGATTCTGGTGCCCGCCTTTTTGATGGTCAGCACGATGCGCTTCCGCAGCGTGAAAGCCATTGACGTGGGGTGGCGCCGTTCGTATCTCGCGCTGTTCCTGGTCGCAGTGGGGCTCGCGCTCATCGCCACGCATCCGCGCATAGCGCTCGTCGTGATGTCGTATAGCTACGTCGTCGCGGCTTTCGTGTTGTGGGCGTACGGGCGCCTGCGGAAGCGCGCGGACGCGTAGTATCCTCCGCTCCCTCCGCGCCCTCACTCAGCCATCGGCAGTCGCAACCGCACGAGCGTTCCACGCCCAGGGGCACTTTCCACCTCGATACTGCCACCGTTCAGTTCCACGTTCCGGCGCGCGATCGGCAGACCGAGTCCCGTGCCTGTCGTCTTGGTGGAGAAGTAAGGCTCGAACACTCTTGCGAGTGCCTCTTCATCCATGCCGACACCGGTGTCCCGTACTTCGAGGACGACCCAGTCGGCTTCCACACGCGCGTCGATGACCAGTTCTCCGGCGCCGGGCATCGCATGCAGCGCATTCTCGATGATGTTGGACAAGGCGCGGGCGATGAGGGTTCTGTCTGCCAGTGCGGGGGGCAGTGGTGCAGTCGCACGGTTGACGATCGCGATCCGCCCCGCCAAACCGGCACGGTACGGATCAAGGACGCTGGCGATCAGTTCGGGAAGATCTATCGGCGCGCGCTTCGCGGTCGGCGACGAGGCGAAGCTCGAGAACTCCGAGGAGATTTGCCGCAACAGACGTACTTGCCCAAGGACGGTGGTCACGCAGTTTTCGAGCACGTCACCCATCGGCTGGCCGCGGTCGGCATGAACGCGCCGCAGGTGTTCGGCGGAGAGCTGGATCGGCGTAAGCGGGTTCTTGATCTCGTGGGCCACCTGCCGCGCCATTTCGGCCCAGGCCTCCAGACGGTGCGTGCGTTCAAGTTGCCCGCGCTGTGCTTTGAGCTCGCGCGCCATGCTGTTGAAGGCGTCGACGAGCCGCTTCAGCTCATCGGCCGACTTGACCGCGATCTGCGCGTCGAAATCGCCCCGCGCGATCCGGCGCGTGGCCTGCGTCAGCCGGCGAATCGGATCCGCGATGCGCTCGGCCATGTAGAGACCGATAGCGGCGCCGAGCAGTATGAAGAACAGCGCCGCGAGGTGGACGCCACGGTCCAGGTCGTCGATCTCGCGATCGATCTCGCGCTGCCGCAACGTCAGCGGCACGGTCAGAATGGCGTCGCGCCCGCCCGCTCGCACGGGCGCCGCTGCGATCATATAAGGGAAAGCGCCGATACGGTCTTCGCCGACGAAGCTGGGCAGTCGCTCCAGCACGATCGCACGATAGACACTGTCAGGCGTGCGCGTCGGCAACAGCCCCGAGGCGAACAAGTCGCGCTCGCTCGTCGCCGTGAGCTGCGCCCCGGTAAAGATGTTCACGTCCTGGTCGATGACCTGGCTGATCCACACCATCACATCGTCGCTGCCCGGCGCGAAGACGTCGCTGCTCTGTCGCTGAAGGTCGTCCGATTCTCCGATCACGCGCTGCGCGACGGCGGCCGTGCGAGCCGCCTCCGCTTCGATCCCGCGAAGGAGCAGGTTGGCGAAGTACGCCCGGATGACGAGCGCGAGGGTCAGGACGGGAATGATGGAGGCAAGCACGAAAGCGAGGAACAGCTTCCGATAGAAGCTTGCACGGATCTCGCGCAGGAGCGCGCGGCCCACCCTGGGGCGCTCGCGGGCGACGCGGGTGAACAGCGCGGTTCCCAAC
>JAIVJE010000413.1 GCA_020200195.1 Acidobacteriota bacterium
GGGACACTCAGGAGGGGACACTCAGGGGGGACAGTCGAGCCCGAGTGTCCCTCCCACCCTTTCCTACATCTCCGCGGCTCAGATTCTCTGAGGTGCCAGTAGTTCCGTGAGCGCAGCCGAGACCTCCTCGGGGGTGCGGGCGCGGAGAGCTTGCGCCGCAGTGCGTCGTGCGTCGGCGGCATTCAGGCCGCGCAAGACCTGCTTGGCGAGCGGGATCGCAGTCGGTGCCATGCTGAACTCCGCGAGGCCGAGGCCGACGAGCAGGGTCAGGAGCACGGGATCAGACGCCATCTCTCCGCAGACAGCGACCGGGATGTGCTTGCGAATCCCTGCCCGTGCGACAAGCCTCACCAGCCGCAGGATCGCGGGGTGCAGCGGTTCGTACAACCGCGAGACGCGGTCGTCGGTGCGGTCAACCGCAAGGCTGTACTGGATCAGATCGTTGGTACCGATGCTGAAAAAGTCTGCTTCCTCCGCCAGCAGATCGGCGGTCAGAGCGGCGGAAGGCACTTCGATCATCATGCCTACTGGCACATCGGGCGCCAACTCGCCACGTCCGCGCAGCGCGCCGGCAGCCCGCGCAACGGCCGCGCGTGCCGCGCGCATCTCCTCCAGACCGGACACAAACGGGAACATGATGCGGAGCGGTCCGTGCGCTGCGGCGCGCAGCAGGGCGCGCAGTTGCGCCTGGAAAATCTCGTCGAGTGCGAGGCTGAGGCGGATGCCTCGCAGGCCCAGCGGCGCGCGCGGACCCTCCAGGCCGGCGTGCTCGAGCCTCAATTGCGGCTCGCTGACGTCGAACGTCCGGATGGTGACCCTGCCCGGCGTGCAGGCCTCGACGAGCCGCCGATAGGCGGTGTACTGGGCCTCCTCGGTCAGCGCCGCCTGCCCTGCGCCGGCGAGCAGGAACTCCGATCGGAAGAGGCCAATGCCTTCCGCCCCCGACACACGCGCACGCCCCGCATCGTCCAGCGCCTCGACGTTGGCCTCCAGCCGGATGCTCAGTCCGTCGCGAGTGACGGCGGGCAGCGCGCGGTACTCGTCGAGCGACTGCTCGTAGGCCCGCCGCCGGCGCTGTCGGGCGCGGACCTGCCGGAGGGTGTCCTCGTCCGGATCAACGAGCACTTCGCCAGTGCCGCCATCCACGGCGACGAGGGCCCCGGGCGAAATGATCGTGCTCGCGGTGTGCAAGCCGGCGACGGCCGGCACGTGAATGGACCTCGCCAGGATCGCGGTGTGATACGTCCAGCTTCCCGCGTCGGTGACGAGCGCCGCAAGCCGTTGCCAGTCGAGCTGCGCAATCACCGATGGCGTGATTTCGTCGGCGACGAGCACCAACGGACCCTCGAGCGTCGCAAACAACTCCGCCGGGTCGCCGGACGCGCGCAGGTTCATGCACAGGCGCCCGACGACGTCGCCGACGTCGCCTTTGCGCTCGCGCAGATAGCCATCTTCCGCCTGGTCGAACAGTGCCGAGATCTGATCGAGCGCGCGCTGGAGCGCAGACTCCGCATCCAGCCGCTCGGCGCGGATGATCTCCGCGGCGCGGCCAATCAGCATTTCGTCGTCGAGCATGAGCAGTTGTGCGTCGAACAGGTAGGCGTGCTGGGCGCCGGCGCTGCCGGCGATGCGGGATTTGATCTGCTGAATCTGCTCTCGCGATCGCGCGCGTGCAGTCTCGAGCCTCTCGAGCTCACGCGCCACGAGCGCCGTGGGTACGCGAAATCGGAGCGCACGTGAGCCGCGTTTGAGGACGAGTGCCCGCCCGATGCCGACGCCGTGCGACACGCCAAGGCCGGTCAGGCGCATGGCGCCTCGTCGAAGCCCTGCTTGACCAGGGCACAGAGTGCCCCGATGGCAGCCGCTTCATCGGGGCCATCAGCGGAAATCGTCAGCTCGGTACCCTGGGATGCCGCCAGCAGCAGCAAACCCATGATGCTCTTGCCGTCCATCTCTTTGTCTCCTCGCAGGACGCGAATCCGCGCCGAGAACGCGCTGGCGGCGTGCACGAAACGCGCGGCCGCGCGCGCGTGCAGTCCCAGCGGGTTCGTAATCAGCACGGCGCATGAGGTCATACGCGGTCGCCCCGCAGCAGATCGGAGGCCACCCAGATGGCATCGCGTGCGTGCTCCCGCATGTCACGCGCGAGTGTCAGCAGATCCACGCCGTCCGGGGGACGCGCGAGCTTGATGAGCATCGGCAGGTTCACGCCGGTAATGACCTCGACGTGCGGCGCCACGAACGTCACCGCGAGATTCGTCGGCGTGCCCCCGAACATGTCGGTCAGCACGAGCACGGTGGCTGGCTCATTGTCCGGACCGCGCGCCGACGCCGAGACGCGGCCGATCGCATTGCCAATCTCCTCCCGCGCGCGCTCGACATCGTCGTGCCACCCGATCGAGACCGCCGTGAACTGCGGCAGATCCCCGACGATCATCTCCGCGGAGTTGACCAGCTCAGCGGCGAGCTGACCGTGCGTCACCACGACGACGCCTAGTCTCATAGTCGATGAACCAACCCTTCAATTTCCAATCAATCCCCCAATTCGCAATGAGCGAATCCCGAAATTATTCGTGCGCGATATCCCTGTGCTTGACGCGCAGCCGGACGCCCGGAATTTTCGACAGCCCCTTCTTCAGGGCCTCAGCGATCGCGACCGAGCGATGCCGCCCACCCGTGCAGCCGATGCCGATCGTCAAGTACGACTTGCCCTCGTGGACGTATTGCGGGATCAGGAATTTCAGCAGCGCAAGCGTGTGATCGAGGAACTCGTGTGTGGCCTCTGATCGATCGAGGTACTTCACGACCTTAGCGTCGCGGCCGGTATGTGGACGCAGCGCGGGCACGAAATGAGGGTTCGGCAGGAACCGGACGTCGAAGAGGAGGTCCGAATCGACCGGGATTCCGTGCTTGAATCCGAAGCTGAGGATCGTCACGACGAGCTGGTTGCCGGGTGCCCGGCCGCTCGCCACACCCGTGAATGCGTGGCGCAGCTCATGAACCGTCATTTCGGTCGTGTCCACGATGTGACCGGCCATCTGGCGGATCGCCTTCATCGCGGCCCGTTCCTCTTTTATCCCCTCGATCGCGGATCGATCCGGGGACAGGGGGTGTGGCCGGCGCGTCTCACTGAACCGGCGGATCAACGCAGGCTCCGCCGCCTCGAGGAAGATCAGCGCCGGGTTCAGGTTCCGCATCGCCTGCAACTGCCGGTAGATGCCGGGAAACTCCTTCAGCATCTTGCCTTCGCGAACGTCGACGACAACGGCGGCGCGCGAGATTTCGGTGCCGGCCCGCAGCGTAAGCTCGGCGAGCATCGGGAGCAATGTGACCGGAAGGTTGTCGACGCAGAAGTACCCGAGATCCTCGAGCGCCCGGATCGCCTGCGACTTGCCCGATCCCGACAGGCCGGTGAGCACCACGAACCGCGACATGACTGCCGTGCGGGCCGCGCGCCTCGCCGCGTGCCGCTTCTCGCGCATCAAAGGTCCTCTCCGTGGTCAGGATCGATCTCGGGAGACCGTGCGGCGGGGTCGAGCTCCTGCGTCAGCCGATCCACGAGCCGGCGTGCCGCGTGGTGTCCTCGCGTGCGAAGCAACTGATTGCGGGCGGCGACCTCCACCAGGATCGCGACGTTGCGGCCGGGCGCCACGGGCATCCGAATCATCGGAATGCGGATGCCAAGCACTTCGTAGAACTCGTCGTCGATTCCAAGCCGATCGTATTCGCGGCCGTGTTCCCAGCGCTCCAGCTGCACGACGAGCTCGACACGCTTCGACGTCCGCGTCGACGCGACGCCGAAGAGATCCTGCACGTTGATCAGGCCGAGCCCACGAATCTCCATGTGATGCCGTGTCAGCTCCGGGCAGCTGCCGAGCACGAATGACTGCGAGCGGCATCGCAGCTCTACCGCATCGTCTGCCACGAGTCGGTGTCCCCGAACGACCAGATCGAGGGCGCACTCGCTCTTTCCGATGCCGCTTTCCCCGACGACCAGCACGCCGAGCCCCAGGATGTCCATCAGGACTCCGTGCACCATCCCACGCGCCGCAAGATGTGTATCCAGCGACGCGGCGAGGCGGGCCATCGCGTCCGGCGTCGACGCGCGCGTGCGAAGCAATGGAATCGCGGCACTGTCGGCTTCGCCGATCACCTCCGGCGGTGGCGTAAATCCCTGAGTCAGCAACACGCACGGCAGATGGTGGGTGAACACACGGCGGAGCACGGCCGTGCGCACCGGGGCGTCGAGCGACTCGAGATACCGAATCTCGCTCTCGCCGAACACCAGGACGCGGCCCGGATGCAGGTACGCGTCGAACCCCGAGAGGGCGAGACCAGTTTTTTGCGGGTGAGGAATCGTGATGCGGCGTTCGAGCCCCGCAGCGCCCGCCAGGAGCTCGAGATCGAGGACGCGCGAGTCGGCCAGATCGCGCAGGACCGTCGAGACGCTGATCCCGGACGGCTGCGGCGGACCGGATACGGCAGTCATGCAGCTGTCAGAACCGCGACCGCCGAAGGCAGTGGCACGTCGGCTCTCTTACTCAGGCTCGACGAGGACGAGCTTCCCGTCTTTGCGCCGGTACAGGATGCTGATCGTATCGAGGTGCCGGAACACGATGAAGCCTTCCGGTGCGCGCTCGAGCCGCGCGGCGGCGTCGTCGATCGACATCGGCTTGACCGGGTACCGTGTGGCGCGGACGATGCGCCGCGACGGCGTCTCCGCAGGTGCCGCGGCGACCTCGCCTCCCGCCGGCTTCTTGCGACGCTTGCGGTTCGCCCACTTTCCTTTCAGCTTCTTCGCCTGTTGCTCGATCTTCTCCCCGGCCTGCCGGATTGAAATGGGCCACGCACCGCCTTCTCCCGCGCCACGCAGCGTGTGATCGCCGCGTGCGTGGAGGATGATCTCGGCGCGGTGCCGGTACTTCTCCTTGGTGAGGATGACCTGGGCGGAGACCGCGTTGTCGTTCAGGAGGCGTTCCAGACGCGCGAGGCGGCTGTCGATGAGCTGCCGCAGTGGAGCGGTGATCTCCACATGCCGGCCCGTGATGTCGAGTCGCATAGTTCCAGCTGTCAGCCATCAGCTGTCAGCCATCAGCGATCAGCGGATTTCCCAAGCTGAGAGCTGAACGCTGAGAGTTGAACGCTTCAGAAAAGCACCTTCCTCTGGTTGGACGTGGGGATCTTCAGCTCCTCGCGGTACTTCGCGATCGTGCGCCGCGCGAGCATCAGTCCCTCTTTCTGCAGAATGCTGACGATCTTCGAATCGCTCAACGGCTTCCGCGGGTCTTCGTTCTCGATGATCTTGCGGATGCGCTGCTTGATCGTAACGGACGATACGCTCTCCCCGAACGAGCTGCTGATGCCGCTGTGGAAGAAATACTTCAGCTCGAAGACACCCTGGGGCGTGTGCATGTACTTGTTGTTGACCACGCGGCTGACCGTCGATTCGTGCATGCCGATGTCGTTGGCGACGTCGCGGAGCACGAGCGGCCGCAGATATTCGATCCCATGATCGAGGAATTCCCGCTGGAATGTGATGATGCTGGTGGCGACCTTGTGGATCGTCTTCTGCCGCTGGTCGACGGACTTGATCAGCCACAGCGCGGATCGGAACTTGTCCTTGACGTACGCGCGCGTCTCGTCGTTCGATTCGCCGCCGCTCTTGTCCAAGAGCCGGCGGTACACGGGGCTGATTCTCAGCTGCGGCAGGCCCTCCTCGTTCAGCGCGGCCACATACTGGTCTTCGACTTTCACTACGTAAACGTCAGGGATGACGTATTGCGACTGCGACGGGTTATAGCGGCTGCCGGGCTTGGGATCGAGATTCCGGATGATCTCGATGTGCTCTTTGAGATCGTCGATCGACATCCCGAGCTTGCGCGCGATCTCCGGCACCTGGTGATTCTGGAGGAGCCGGAGATGCTCGGTGATGATCTTCTCGGTCGGCGTGCCTTCCAGCCCGAGGTGGCGAATCTGGAGCCACAGGCACTCCTGGAGGTCGCGCGCCGCGACGCCAATCGGGTCGAACGTCTGCAGCTGCTGCAGAGCGCGCTCGACCTCGGCCACGGGCCAGTCCCCCATCGCCGCGATCTCTTCGACCGACGCCACGAGGTAGCCATCGTCATCCAGGTTGCCGACGATCGCGGCGCCGATCTCGCGAAGCGCGCCCTCATCAGGCTGCACCGACAGCTGCCACAGCAGATGGTCCGACAGCGATGCCGCCGTCGAGAGCGTATTCTCGATCGGCGGGAGTTCCTTCACCTCTGAAGGCGTCCTGGAGCGGTAACCGTCGTCCAGGTAGTCGCCGAAGAAGTATTCGTAGTCGGCGTCGTCCCAGTTGTCGGTCTTCTCGGAGGCGGCCTTCTCGGCATCGGCTTTGTCGGCCTGCTGCTGGTCGGCGGGCTGGAGCTCCTCGGTAGGCACTTCCTCGAGCAGCGGGTTCTCGACCATCTCCTGATTCAGCAGGTCCGCGAGCTCGAGGGTCGACATCGGCAGCAGCTTGATCGCCTGCTGCAGCGACGGCGTCAGGATGAGCTTTTGAACGAGCTTTGTATGGAGTTTCTGCTGGATCGCCATGAGTCGTGTTCGCCGGGCCGCCCTTCAATCTTAGTCCAACCGGAAGTCCGAGCCGAGGTAAATCCGCTTCACCTCCTCGTCGGCGGCGAGCTTTTCGGGCGTCCCCTGCCTGAAGATCACGCCGTCGTGGACGATGAAGGCG
>JAIVJE010000133.1 GCA_020200195.1 Acidobacteriota bacterium
AAATCGAGCAGCTTCACGCCCGACTTCGTCAACATGATGTTCGACGGCTTCAGGTCGCGGTGGACGATGCCCTGGCGGTGCGCGCGATCGAGCGCGTCGGCGATTTCGATGCCGTACCGCAGCGTAAGCTCCACCGACAGTGGGCCGCGTCCGAGCCGGTCGGCGAGCGTTTCGCCATCGAGATACTGCATCACCAGAAAGTCGATCCCGTTCTGGTGTCCCACGTCGTACAGGGCGCAGATGTGCGGGTGATCGAGGCTCGAGACGGCGCGCGCCTCGCGCTCCAGACGCTGACGCAGGTCCTGGTCGCCGGCGATGTGCGCCGGAAGCACT
The DNA here is from genome assembly GCA_020200195.1 of Acidobacteriota bacterium. Lineage (GTDB taxonomy): Bacteria > Acidobacteriota > Vicinamibacteria > Vicinamibacterales > 2-12-FULL-66-21 > JAIVJE01. The sequence goes on from JAIVJE010000133.1 coordinate 334, forward strand.
TTGAGCGCGACGACACGGTCGAGCCGCGTATCGCGTCCCTTGTAGACCTCACCCATCCCGCCGGCGCCGAGTGGCGCGAGGACCTCATACGGGCCGAGTCGGGTGCCTACAGAAAGAGGCATATCATTGACGTGATCGGGGCGCACATTGTAATGGATCGGGCCGAAATGCGACGCGGCTCAGGCGCGCAGGTCGGCCGGATGACGCTGGACTCATCGCCGCAGTACCTGAGGCCAATGCGACAGCAGAACGATGGGCTCGGAGCTTCGCGGCGTCATTGTATTGACGATGAAACGCTGCCCATCGGGGGAGACGTCGTAAGGAAATCCCTGGTTGATGGTCAGGGGTGCGGTAGACACCTTGAATAATGGTCGTACCGCTTCGACTTCGAGGCTCGGCCCCCGCCCGTCAACCTCCGCTACCATCAGGGCTCCCTCGAGGCTCAGGTAGAAGAGCTCTCTGCCGTCCCGTCCCCAGCGTGCGTACCGGCCACCCTTGGTGGAAATCTGCCATCGGCCTGCGGCGATGGGAGGGCTTGTCGACGTTGGATCGCGAAAAGGCACCACATAGATCTCTTCCCGGTCCATGTGGAGTGTGTAGGCGATCCACTTCCCGTCAGGCGAGAACTGCGCGTCGGATTCTCGACGATCGGTGTGTTCGAACGGAAATGCCTTCCGGTTGCCAAGCGCGAGGATCCAGATATCTTGATTCGTCCCGCCGCGCCGGTCGTATTGGTTGTAGGCGAGAAAGCGGCCATCCGGGGACCAGTCGGTTGGGCTTTGTGCGAGCTGCGATTCAATCAGCAGTTCTTCCGGGCCCGCGCCGCTCGATTCCTTCAAGTACATACTGACAAACGATCCGCCGAGCTGCCCGGACGAAAATGCGACGCGCTGACCGTCATTCGACCACACGGGAGTATTGACGATGGGAGTCCCGAACGTGAGACGTCTTCTGGTTCCGTTTGCCAGGCTGAAGATCCAGATATCCCGGCTGGTTTCAGCGATCGGCACGGCCAGCCGGTTCCCCTCAGGTGACAGCCTGACGCCGAACACCTCGGTTCCCTGCTCCAGCACCGACAACGGCTTTCCTGAACGCGAGAACCACTCCAGTCGGCTGTCGGAGAGAGGCGTTCCGGAGGGCTGATACAGAAGGAGACCCGCTTCGGACACGTCGAAGAGAGCGCGCCACGTGGGGGAATCTATCAGTACGTCGGCGATTGGAAGCGGATCGCCGTGAAGCGCGCTGTGCTGCACATCAAATCGCTGCGCCAGAAGAGAATGACCGCGCGTGAAGAACAAGTGCCCGGATGCGTACACAGCTTTCGTGTTGGACCGCAGCAGCAACTGTGCTTCCGTTCCATCGACTGATCCGACATAGATCCCCATGCGTTCGCTGTCGGGCTCGGCGTGGCTCGCCGCCAGAAACAGGAAACGCCTGCCATCAGGCAGGAAGTGCGGCCACCGGTGAGTGGTGTGCTTTGGCCGCTCGACCTGTGTCACCGGAACCGGCTGACCCCCAGATGCCGGGATGGCAAGCAGCTCGCCGAAAACATCCGGCACGAACACGATCGTGCCTGCAGTTCCCCAGCTTCCTCCCCTTGGATTCAGCGCGGCAGCGAGGGTAATCGGAGGCCCGCCGGATGCATCGATCTTCTTCAGTGTCCCGTCCGCAAAGAAGCCGATCGAGCGGCTGTCGGGCGACCAGAATGGAAACGTGGCACCGTCGGTTCCTGCCAACGCCGTGAACTCCAGCAGGTCGACACGCCGGACGTAGAGCAGTCTTCGCCCGCTCCCATCAACGCCGACGAACGCGAGACGTGTACCATCGGGAGCAATAACCGGGGGACCGGCGAAGTCCCCCGAGAACTGGAAATGCACGCCGTTCGGTGCAGAAATCAATGTGCGGGTCGGCTGACCAGCGATGTCTTCAGCGGGCCGTGATGGAAGCGCCGAGTAGGACAACCACGCGATCACTGCTATCAGGACCGCCACCGGAGCGGCCCAGCGTCGAAGCCACTCACGCCGTTGAGCACGTTTTTCAGCGAGATCATTGATCGACGGTGAAATGCCCGTCTTCTCGAACGCCGCGAGCTGCAGCTTGACGTCATGAACCGCCTGCCACCGCTCATCTGGGTCCTTCGCAAGGCATGTCTCGACCAACTGTTCGAGCACAGGTGGCACAAGTGGCTCGATGCGGCGCATGGACGGCGGATCGTCCTTGAGGATTGCGCTGATCACGGTCGCCGGACTGTCACCACCGAACGCCTTGTGCCCGGTTGCCATTTCATACATGAGCGCGCCGAACGCGAAGATGTCGCTCCGCGTATCGACTGGCCTTCCTTCGAGCTGCTCCGGCGCCATGTACTGAAGTGTTCCGAGAATCGTTCGTGACGTCGTCAGCGGGCCATGCTGGATCGTTTCGGTGGGGTCGGCGCCTTGGGACGACGACAGCGCCCCGCCGAACATCCACCCTGGCGGTCGTAACGCGGCCAGTCCGAAGTCCAGCAGTTTCGCACCCGTTTTCGTCAGCATGACGTTGGCGGGCTTCAAGTCCCTGTGGACGATTCCCGCGCGGTGCGCACGGTCGACCGCCGCCGCGATCTGAATGCCGTAGCGGACCGTCTGATCAATGGGCAGAGCGCCTTTCGCTAGGCGAGCGGCGAGCGGTTCGCCTTCGAGATACTGCATCACGAGGAAATCGAGCCCATTCTGGTGCCCGACGTCGTACAGCGCGCAGATGTGCGGGTGATCGAGGCTCGAGATGACGCGCGCCTCGCGCTCCAGCCGCTGGCGCAGCTCGGGGTCGTTGGCAATGTGCCCAGGAAGCACTTTGAGCGCGACGGTGCGATCCAGCCGCGTATCGCGTCCCTTGTAGACCTCACCCATCCCGCCGGCGCCGAGGGGCGCGAGGACCTCGTAGGGGCCGAGTCGGGTTCCGGGTGCTAAGGGCATAGGAAACGGAGGATCGGACCTAGTCCTTCACGGACGTCCAGTTGAGGACGATGGTGATCGGCCGTGTTGTCTCGTCGCCGAGCACGGTGTTGATGAGGAACCGTTGTCCGTCGCTGCTGACGGCATATCGATTCCGTGCATTCTCGAGATCCGGCACGGCGGTCTCGAAGAGCGGCCGTGGAGGGTTCGCCTCGAAACTCGAAACGTCCGTTCTGACGTTCACCGCCATCAACTGTCGATCAGCGGCGATGTAAAAGAGCTCTTTCCATCACGCCCCCACTCCGGCTGAAACCCACCAGCATTCGAGATCTGCCATCTAGTGCCAGGCGGGTGAAAGCCTCGAACGTACACCTCCGACCTGCCCGGACTCGTCGGATGCGTACGGGATCCAGCTCCCGTTCGGAGAGAACCGACCGCTCGTGTCGGAGAAAGGACTCGCGACGATCAGCCTCGGGGCCTCGTCCCCCGCTACCGGGAGGACCCAGAGATCGAACTTGGTTCGCGCATCGAGGTGAACCGGCCGTCGGGTGACCAGTCCGTGAAGTACTTGACGCCCGGTGATTTGAAAACGGGCTCCTCGACGCCCGCACCGTTCGAGGCTCCGTGACCTCCGGCGAGTCGAGGGAACCGATGAAAACCCGGTTGGCATGCGTGACGAGGTTCGCTGCAAAGGCAACCCACCGGCCGTCGGGCGACCACGCGGCATCGTACTTGTGCGATGGCGACCGTGTGAGCCGTCGCTCTTGACGCGATGCCACGCCGAGCACGAACAACTGACTGACAGCACCGTCGAAATGCGAGTGTACAAGGCGGCGGCCGTCAGGCGAGAATGCACACGCGATGTTGCCGCTCAGCGACGGCGTAGGCGGGCGTAGCTGCTCCGTCGAGCTTCCGTCGATCGCGACATACCAGAGTGCGCCCGTATTGTTTCGGAAGAACCTCCAGACCCGAGATGTTGCCCGTCGGGAGACCAGCAGGCCTGCGTGATCCAGTAGCCCGTGTGACTTGGCATCTGAACACGGCGCCAGCACCTTGATTGCGACATCACGACCAAGACGCGGGTCGTGCGCACGGTACACC
>JAIVJE010000414.1 GCA_020200195.1 Acidobacteriota bacterium
CGTTGATGCGCGCCTGTGCGACGCTGCTCTGCTGGTCGATGAACGTCTGGTAGGTCAGCGTCGGCGGACACTGCGCCTGGTTCCGTCCGTTCCCGTTGAAGCAGGGGTTGGCAAAGGCCACGTCCTCCTGGGTCCACGACAGTCGCAACGTGTTGACCCGGGTGTTGCCGATGACCGTATTCAATGTCCCGACCACGGTCTGGTCGACGTCCGCTTCCTCGCGCGACGCCCCGAGCGTCACCGATTGCGTCGCCGTGTTGATGATCTGGTTCGTCTGCGGCGAGTCCTCACGCAGCCAGCGCACACCGTACGTGTTGTTGGCGTTGATCTGATGATCGAACCGCGCGACGGTGTTCCACACCCGCGTCTCCTCCACCGTCGTCGCGTTGAACTCCGGGCGCGCCGGAATGTTCACCGTGATGCCTTCGTCAATCATGATGCGCTCGACGCTTGCGAAGAAGTGTGCCTTGTCGCGGACGATGGGACCGCCGAAGGTGCCGCCAAACTGCCACTGGGAGGTGTCCGGCTTCGGCAGCTTGTTCTTTTTCGCGAAGTAGTCCTTGGCCGTCAACTCCGCGTCCTGGGCGAAGACGAAACCACTCCCCGCCCAGCGGTTCGTGCCCGACTTGGTCACGGCGTTGATGATCGCGCCGGTCGTCCGTCCGAACTCGGCGTCGAACTGGTTGGTGATGACCTGGAACTCCTGTACCGCCTCGATCGGAGTGCGGGCCTGCGTCCCCGCCCGCTGCCCGATGACGTCGTCGTTGTTGTTCGCGCCGTCGAGCATGTAGTTGTTGTTGCGGGGATCCTGGCCGTTGACGGTCACCGAGTCGCTGCCGAACGACTCCGTGCTGATCGTCGGAATGATGCCCGGAAGGAGGCCGACGAATCCCACAAAGTTGCGGTTGATCGACGGCAGCTCCACCAGTTCCCGCGCCGTGACCGTGCCGCCGACTTCTTTCGACGTAATGTCGACGATCGGTGACTGGGCAGACACGTTGACGACTTCTTCGACCGTTCCCACCTGGAGGGAGAGATCGATCGACGAGGTCTTTCCGATCTCGAGCCGCACGTCTCTGCTGGAGTGCTTCTTGAAGCCCTGGAGCTGCGCCGTGATTTCGTACACGCCCGGCACGATGCCGCTCACGAAATACGTGCCGTCGTCGCTGCTGACGGTCTCGCGGAAGATGCCGGTGTCCTGGTTGCGGACCGTGACCGTCACGCCCGGCAGAACCGCACCCTGCGCGTCCAGCACCCGGCCACGGATTTCGGTCGTGCCCTGCTGTGCAGCCGCGCCACCTGCCGCCAGCAGCACCAGCGTTATCGAGAGGGCACAGCTAAGTACTCGCTGCTTCATAGCCTTCTTCTCCTTACATCCTTACGAGACATCCTTACGAGGGCCGACATGGCCTTTCTCAAACGGTAAGTCCCGCCTCGAATTCTTCATCGTTCCGACGCGTATGCGCGCATCGCGATCTTCGGAAAACCGGACGCCGACGGCCGAACACTTGGATCCCGCTCGTGCCGGGCTACTGATATCGCATGTCGTGCGGAGGAGCCGCGGGTTCCGGCAGCCGCACGCAGACCACGTGGAGCAATCGCGGTGCCGGGTTACTGGACACCCACGACCGTCGACTGTCCGCGCAGCAAGGCATCCTTCATGCGCTGACTGCCGCAGTCCAGATGCTCTTCCATCCGCGCTTGCGCGGCGACCGGATCGCGCTGCGCGATCGCCTCGACAATCAAGAGGTGCGCCTCCGTCGCTCCGTCCTGGAACGGACCAAAGTTCACGCCGAGCGACATGAAACGATCCACCTGGGCGAGGCACCGGTCGATCAGCTCCAGCGCGAGGGTGTTCCGCGCGGCGGTCGCAATCGCCAGGTGAAACTTGAGGTTGGCGACTTCGGCGTCGCGGTAGGCGCCTTCCTCCTGTTGCGGGGCGCCGTGCGAGATCGGCACGACGGCGAGCTGCCGCAAGGCATTCACCTCCTCGGGTGTCGCGAGCTCCGCCGCACGCGCCGCCGCGGCTCCCTCGAGCAGCCGTCGAACGTCGAATGTGTCGTGGATCGACTGCACCGTCACCCGGGCCACGAAGTAGCCGTGCCCGGCCACGCGATCGAGATAGCGCTCCTGCCAGAGCCGCGCCAGACCCTCCCGCACCGGCGTCCGGCTCATGCCATGTTCTTTCGCCAGCATGACCTCGGAGAGCGGCGCGCCAGGACGATACCGGCCCCGGACGATGCCGGCCTTGATGTTGTGGTATGCGCGGTCCACCTGTGGTTCATCGGAGGACCGGGAGGGTTGGGGCGATTGGGGCCGGGGCATGTATACGAATTGCGTTCACGAAGTATACAGCGCGGTCCCCACCCGCAAGTACAGGGTACCTATGCTATTCTGAGTCGCCTCCTCCCAGCAGGCTGCTTACGGTCCTTAACCCATCCGGGGCGAGTACATTTCCGATGCGCATACGTGTCACGGCTGCAATGCTGTTGTGCCTGGCGGCCGGCGTCGCCACTCCCGCGCGCGCCCAATACGGCGCCCGCGGCCTGTCCGACCGGGCCACCGGAGAGACCTACAAGATCGAGGTCGGCGGCTATCTCTGGAACCCGACTCCCAACATCCTGATCACCAGCGAATCGCTCGGCATCATCGGGTCCGAGATCGATTTCGTCGAAGATCTGGGCATCGAGAAGTCGACATTCAAACAGCTCAAGGTCGTACTGCGGCCCGGCACGAAACACAAGTTCCGTTTCGAGTACACGCCGATCCGATACAGCACGGTGGCCACCCTCCGCCGCCCGATCATCTTCAACGGACAGCGGTACGACATTCCGCTCCCGGTGCAGACGGATCTCAAGTGGAATGCGTATCGCTTCGGCTATGAATGGGACTTCATCTACCGTGACCGCGGGTTTGCCGGGTTGCTGCTCGAATTGAAGTACACCGACGTGGAAGCGACGCTGGCGAACGCGCTGGTCGGAGCCGAGTTCATCAGCGCCCGCGCTCCCATCCCGGCGATCGGCGGCATTGGCCGTGTGTACGTCGCGCCGAACATCTCCATCACCGGTGAGTTCAGCGCGTTCAAGCTGCCGGAGAGCATCGACGAGAACTATCGCGCGCGCTTCATCGACTTCGACTTGTACGGCTCGGTGAACTTCACGGACAACTTCGGCGCGCAGGCGGGTTACCGATCGTTCGATGTGTTCTATCACGTCGACGAAGACGAAGGGGACCTCGTGATCAAGGGGCTGTATCTCGGCGGCGTCGTCCGTTTCTAGCGTGCGCGCTTGGCTCACCGCTACGGCTGCAGGATTTTCACCCAGACACCGAGAAACCGGTGGTCGCGGCTGTTCATATCGACCTCTGACGGGCGAAACCCCGAAACCGCGTTGACCCTGATCAGCGCGGCGCCGGCGCGTGCTGCCACCGGCACCTCGATCTGCCGCTCCTCCCCGGGTGCCAGCTTCAACTCCTGGCTCAAGCCCTCGCTCCGCAGGACGACGCGGTTCTGGACGGGGGCATTCCGTAGCCCGAGGCTCACGAACGATGAGGGCGCGTCGGGTTGAATGACGATGGCCGAAGTCCGGGACCCGCCAACCCAGAACGCTTCGGGCTCGGGAAAGCTGCGGTCATCGAGGAAGTACGCCGTAGAGTCCCCATAGCGGACCGCACGGCGCGCGAACTGATTCGTCAGGCGTGCAGATGGCGGGACGAGCGCGAGCGGCTCGATCAACAGGCCGCTGACGGTCTGTCGTGCGTCCTCGTCGCCTCGTACGATGATGCCGCGGACGTCGACAGGGAAGGCAACCTCCTGAGGCTGTGCGGGTGACGACAGCGCATCGGTGCGCAGGGCAAACTGATCGGCGCCGATGCCGATGATTACCCAGCCCTTCCCGGAGTTACTGGTGGCGGTAATTCGATACGCCCCTGCCGGAACGGCGGGTACGGTGAACATCGTGCCGTCCCGTGCGCCGCCTCGCCCCGTGGGCAATGCTCGCGACAGCTCCAGCCGCAGCCGACCGGGGACGTTCGAAGACGCAACCAGCCTCCGCGTTGAGATGTCGACGACAACGTGGTCGCCGCCCCGCGCAATCCGTCGCAGGAGGTCGAGCTGCGCCGGCACGGTCGACACCCCCGATGCGCCGTGAAGGCGCCAGACCGTCGACGCGGCCGCCATGACGGCGAACGCAAGCGCTGCGCAGGCTGCGGTCACGAGTGCCGCCCGCTGTCGAAGCACCCCGCGCTTTTCCGCCACCCACACCAGAACGCCCCCGACGGTCACGGCGGCGATCCAGATCGCCGTGTCGCGAAACAGCGGGACATCGTGCGTGCGAGACCACGCCGGCAGCGCAGCGG
>JAIVJE010000134.1 GCA_020200195.1 Acidobacteriota bacterium
ACCGTGGACGAGGCCGAGCGGCGCCTCATCCTGCTGACGCTCGAGCACACGCGCAACAACAAGACGCGGGCCGCCGAAGTCCTCGGCATCAGCCTGAAGACGCTGCACAACAAGTTGAATCGGATGAAAGAAGGAGCCAGAAGCTAGGGAGGGTAAATGCTGGGAGCGAGCAGCTAGGAACTGGACGCCGGGAGTCGAAAACTGGCAGCTTGGGGGCCGAGCGACGCGTGTGCTATCCATAAAAGCGAAGCAAGTAGCGGGCGTGACGACGCTGGTCGTTGGCGTGGTGGCGGTGTTGAGCGCGTTGCACCTGGCGACGCTGGCGCGCCTGAGCATGCAGGAGACCGCGTCGCGCGCCCAGTTGCTGGCCAGCGCGATCTTCCAGCGCGCCCGTGACGTGGCGGTCAGCGGCGCCGGGGATCCCTATGATGCGCTCCGGCGTGACGGCGGTGTGCGGTCCATCCTCGAATCCAGCATCGGATATTCCCCCAATGTGATTTACGCCGCAATCGTGAACCCGGACGGGGTTGCCGTGGCGCACAGCTTTCCATCGCTCGAAGGCGCACCCCTCCTGGAGCAGGAGGATCTCAGGCCGCTCGTCGATGCGGGTGCGCTCGCGCAGCTGCGCGCCGTGTACTCGGATCGGACCTTCGAGATTCGGGAGCCCATGCTGTCCGGCGAACGGCAGTTCGGCACGATCCGGATCGGCGTGTCCACGCTGCTGGTGCGCAACGAGCTCCAGGAAGCGCTGAACCGTGCGGCCCAGACGGTCCTGGCGGCGCTGGTGATCTCGATGCTCGTGTCGGTGTTTCTCGCGCAGTGGATGCTGCGGCCGATCCACGTGATCCAGAGCGGGTTGAGCCGGTTGGGACGCGGTGAGCTCGACGTCACGCTCGATCTGCCGGGGCAGGAGTTTCGAGACCTCGGCAGCTCGTTCGAAGCGGTGAGCGCGCAGCTTTCCGCCATGGGTCGCGCCGGGTCGACGACCGCAGATCGGCCGGAGGCGGCGACCGATTTCGAGTCGGTGATGGAGAACCTCGAGGACGCGGTCGCGCTGTTCTCGCCGGGGGGAGAACTGATCTTCAGTAACTCCGCGATGCGCGCCATGTTGAACAGTTACGGCACAGCCGGGCGAGCCCCCTCGATCGCCAATCTGCAGGCGGACCATCCGCTGCGGCAGCTCGTCGAGCGGACGCTCGCGGGCCGGAAGTCGCAGGGACCGGTGCAGTTCGCCTGGCCGACGGAGGAGGGGGAGGGCGCCGAGCGGCTGCTGATGTGTCACGCGATCGCCGACACGCGGGAGAAATTCCTGGGCGCCATGCTCGTCGCGCGCAACCTGGCGTACTTGAGCCAGGTGCACTCGACGTTGAATTACTCGCGCAAGCTGGCCGCGCTCGGCCGGCTGATGGCGGGCGTTGCGCACGAGGTGAAGAACCCGCTCAACGCGATGACGATTCACCTGGAGCTCCTCAATCAGAAGCTCGCCAGGGTCAACGAACCCGTTACGGTCCCTGAACTGCCGGGTGCTGTCTCGCCGGCGCGGAGCCTGGACATCTCCAAACACGTCCACGTCATCTCCGACGAGATACGCCGCCTCGACGAGGTCGTCGTCGGCTTCCTGAAATTTGCCCGGCCCGAGGAGCTCAAGCTTCAGCCGCTGCAACTGGCGTCGGTCATCAGCGACGTCGCGACGACTGTCGGACCCGAGGCGCAGCAGCGCGGAGTCACGGTCAAGACCGAATGCCCGCCGGCGCTGCCGGAAATCAATGCGGATCCCGGCATGCTACAGCAGGCGCTGCTGAACCTCGCGATCAACGGGTGCCAGGCGATGGCGGACGGCGGGACCCTGCGCATGACGTGCCGGAGCACAGCGCGGGGGCGAGTCGAAGTTATTATAGAAGACACGGGCGTCGGGATTCCGCCCGAAAATCTCGCGCGCATCTTCGATCTCTATTTCACCACGAAGGACACGGGCACCGGCATCGGTCTCTCCATGGTCTACCGCATCGTTCAGTTGCATGATGGAGAGGTGGAAGTGGAGTCGACGCCAGGGCATGGAACACGGTTCAGACTGACGTTTCCTCAGGCGTGATGCGGGAAGATCACCGACGGCGGGTGATGTATACGGGGCTGACGGCTGGCACATGGTGTTAGCCGTCGGCTCGTACCGATGAAGTAGTGCCGGCCGTCGGCGCATAGAGGGGAATGGCATGGCCATGAAGCGAATACTGCTCTTGCTCCTCTTGATCCCCTTCGTGGCGTCGTGTGCCACCACGCGCGCACAGGCGCCGGCCGATCGCCCGCCGCTCGACGTGCCGGCCGCGCCACCCCGGATCATCGAGCCGATGCCGTCTCCGCCGCAGCTCGCGGCGATCGAACCGGTTGCGGAGCTGCCCGAACCGCCGCCCGCCACGCCTCCGCGCCCGAAAGCGCCGCGCGACACCAGCGCGCGCGATACGCCGAAGCCCGATGCCAAGCCGGAGACACCGCCCGAGCCCGCGGCACCCGTCGCGCCGCCTCCCGCCGCCGCTGCCCCCGTACCGCCATTGAGCACACCCGGCACCGCGGACGGATCCGAAGCGGCACGTCAGGTGCGCCAGGTGCTGGATCGCGCCACCAAGGCGCTCAGTTCCGTTGACTATCGCGTCATCAACAAGGAACTGCGGGCGCAGTACGACAACGCCAAGCTGTTCATGCAGCAGGCGGAGGAAGCGATCAAGCAATCCAACTTCGTCTACGCAAAGGTCCTGGCGGACAAAGCCGACCGGATTGCCAAAGAGCTGCAAGGCAGATAACAGGCGCCGCGGGCCCAAAAATAGTTCAGGCCGGAAAACCGCGGCACTAGGCCGCAAAATGCCAACATCTTGCGGGTGACCTAAAAACAAGGCACAATATGTGGTGGATCGCCTCTTGACAACGGCGTAAACAAGCTCCATATTCGACCGTCAACGCAGCAGACCACGCGAGACCTTCCCAGCTCTCGCCAGGCGGCCTAAGCTCCAGTGGCGTCCAGGTTTACCGGTTTTCTGGACGACCGAGTTTGGGCAGACCAGTCTATTGTGGGTGCATCCACAACATTGCTTTCACGAGTCCGAGGCCCACGGGGCGACCGGGACTCGCCGTTTTCGGAGGGAAAGATGGACAGAGGCGCTGCTGTCGGCCCGAGCTTCGGCCCGGGTGGCCTGGAAGTTCCCGGCCCGCAGACCACAGCCCGCACGCCGGTGCCCGTATCGGGAGAGTTGTTCGGACTGGAGTTTCCGCGGTTTTTCAGCCGGGAAGGCATCGACCCATTCGACGAGGTCGAATGGGAGATGCGGTCGGCCATCATCGGCAACGAAAAGGGGGAGCTCGTCTTCGAACAACGCGACGTCGAGATTCCCCGCTTCTGGTCCCAGCAAGCCACCAATATCGTCGTCTCCAAGTATTTCCGGGGCGTCATCGGTACCGCCGAGCGCGAGCGCAGCGTCAAGCAGCTCATCGGCCGCGTCGTCGACACGATTACCGCGTGGGCGCGCGCGCAGAAGTATTTCGCGAGCGAAGACGACCTGTCGGCATTCTCGGACGACCTGAAGCATCTGCTCGTCTATCAGAAGGCCTCATTCAACAGTCCGGTGTGGTTCAACTGCGGCTTCGAGAAGGCGCCGCAGTGCTCGGCCTGCTTCATCAACTCGGTCCAGGACACGATGGATTCGATCCTGTCGTTGGCGCGGACGGAAGGGATGCTGTTCAAGTTCGGGTCCGGCACGGGCTCCAACCTGTCCCCGATCCGCTCGTCGAAGGAGATTCTTGCCGGCGGCGGCACCGCATCGGGCCCGGTCTCGTTCATGAAGGGCTTCGACGCGTTCGCGGGCGTGATCAAGTCCGGCGGCAAGACGCGGCGGGCGGCGAAGATGGTCATCCTCAACGCCGACCACCCGGACATCGAGGAGTTCATCAACTGCAAAGTCGAGGAGGAGAAGAAAGCGTGGGCGCTCATCGACGCCGGCTACGACGGTTCGTTCACCGGCCCGGCGTATGCGTCCGTGTTCTTCCAGAACTCGAACAACAGCGTGCGCGTCACCGACGAGTTCATGCGCGCGGTCATGGATGATCGAGAATGGCAGACGCGGGCGGTTGTGAACGGCGAGGTGATGGAGACGTACAAGGCGCGTGACCTCATGCGTCAGATTGCCGAAGCGACGCACATCTGCGGCGACCCGGGCCTGCAGTTCGACACCACCGTCAACGACTGGCACACCTGCTCGAACACGGCACGGATCAACGCGAGCAACCCGTGCTCGGAGTACATGTTCCTGGACGATTCGGCGTGCAACCTGGCGTCGATCAACCTGATGAAGTTCCTGAACGAGGATGGGG
>JAIVJE010000135.1 GCA_020200195.1 Acidobacteriota bacterium
TGCCGGTACTCCCCATGTATCGGCACGAAGTAGCGCGGCTTGACGAAGGAAAGCATGAGCTTGAGCTCTTCCTCGCTTCCGTGCCCCGATACGTGAACGTGTTTGAGGCCGTCGTAAATGACTTCCGCCCCGCGGCGCGCGACGTGGTTCATCACCCGGCCTATTGCCTTCTCATTGCCGGGAATCTCGCGCGCGGAGAAAACCACCACGTCATCGGCATCCAGCGCGACGTGATGGTGGTCGTTGATCGCAATCCGCGACAGCGCCGCCTGCGGTTCCCCCTGGGTGCCGGTGCACACGCATACAACGTCCTGCGCCGGATAGTTGCGGACATCGCTGTCTCGAATCTGCATGCCGGCGGGGGTTCTCAGGTACCCAAGGCGCTGCGCGATCTCCGAGTTCTCGACGACCCCCCGCCCGACGAATGCGACCCGGCGCTCGAACTGTGCCGCGAGATCGATGACGATTTGCATCCGGTAAAGGCTGGACGAAAACATCGCGACGACGATCTTGCCGGTTGCACTGGTGAAGATCTCCTCGAAGGCATCGATGACGTCGATTTCGGAGCCGGTGAACCCCTTGCGCTCGATATTGGTGCTGTCGGCGAGCAAGGCGATGACGCCGGAGGCTCCGATCTGCGCCAGCCGGTGAAAATCCAATGGCTCGCCGTCGGGTGGGGTCTGATCAATCTTGAAATCACCCGTGTGAACGACGACGCCGTGAGGGGTTTCGATCGCCAGCGCGACGCAATCGGGCATGCTGTGCGTCACCCGCAGAAACTCGATCGTGAAGCAGCCAACGGCTACCCGATCACGGGGACGCACCCGCTTCAGCCGACCCTTGGCACTGTCGCCCAGCTCGTCGAGCTTCGGCTCCACGAATGCGAGCGTCAGCGCCGTGCCATAGACCGGGCCGTCGACGTATTGGAGGACGTGCGGCACCGCGCCGATGTGGTCCTCGTGGCCATGGGTCAACACCAGCGCCGAGATGCGGTACTGCTGGAGCTGCCGCAGATCGGGAATGATTAGATCCACGCCCAGCAGCTCGGGCTCAGGGAACATGACGCCCGCGTCCACGAGGATGGCGGTCTCGCCGCAGGCGATCACCATCATGTTCATGCCGAATTCGCCGACACCCCCCAACGGGATGATCTCAAGAGGGGGCGCGTCGACACCGGCCGTGTCAGCAGCACACATACGTCGGCAATGTTCGGAATATCAGGTCCGGAATCCCGCACGTCAGAGGACACACAGGCGACGGAGTGCCGCCCTGGCGGACGGAACCGGCGCGTGAGGCGGCAGGGGCCGCGTTCGTATCCACCTGGATGACCGCTGGGACGGCCGGGCCAGGGACGGTCGAAAACGCGCAAACTATAGCACAGCTCGTTGATGAACGGCAGCAAAAAAGTCCGCAAGCCGAGCCAGTTCTGTTAGTTGCAAGGTTTCGCCACGCCGCCGCGGGTCCACGTGCGCACTGGCCAGCGCCACCGTAGGATCCGTTCCCAACGCCTCGGCAAACGGTCGCAGCGCGTTCAGGAGCGTCTTGCGACGCTGGGTGAACATCGACCGGACCATCGCCTCAAAGACAGCTTCGTCGCGAAGGACGACCGCGGGGGACCGGAAACGCAGGCGGACGACTGCCGAATGCACCCGCGGCGCCGGACGGAACGCCCCCGGAGGCAGCGACAGCAGGCGGTGCACATCCGCGTGCAACTGGACGAGGATGGCCAGCACGCCGTAATCGCGGGATCCAGGCGTCGCCTGGATGCGGTCGGCGACTTCATGCTGCAGCATCAGCGTCGCGTCCCGCAGACCTCCCTCGTCTCTGTGGGCGGCGATCAGCCGGAAGAGGATGGGCGAAGACACGTTGTAGGGGAGGTTACCCGCGACCCGAACCGGGCCGTCGGCGATCAGTAGCCCGAGGTCGTACTCGAGAAAGTCTCCGCTGATCAGGGTCACGTTCGCGGGGACCCGAGGTGCAAGCGCCGCGACCAGGTCGCGATCGAGCTCGACCGCCGTGACATGTCGCACGTGGGGAGCGAGCCGGTGCGTAAGCGCTCCCGTACCGGGGCCGATTTCCAGGAACCGGTCCTCAGTGCGCGGCTCGATCGCGGCGACCAGCCTGTCCGCCCACGCAGGCTCGAGGAAATGCTGGCCGAATCGTTTCCGTGCGCGCATACGCGTCACACGTCATCCAGCGCGTCGCCGCGCCAGAATTTTTCCTCGATCGCCTCGATTTCTTCCTCGCTGAGCCCGAAGTAGTGACCGAACTCGTGGATCACGGTTTCCGCGATGCAATCGCGGATCTCATCATCGTCCGCGCACGATTCCTCGATCGGACGCTGATAGATCGAAATGCGGTCTGGGAGAGCGTTGCCATAACCCCAGGTGCGTTCCGGGAGCGGGGTGCCATGGTACAAGCCGAACAGCGAGTCTGGAGGTTCGATCTCCATCTCTTCCAGCACATGGGCCGGCGGCTCGTCCTCGACGATGACCGCGACGTTCTGCATGGCATTGCGAAATCGTCGCGGGATTTCTCGCAGTGCGTCCTCGACGAGCACGGCGAAGCGCTCCCGCGTCACCGGCGGGCCTTTCCTCGGAGCGCCGGGTTGAGCGCGGCAGCTTTGCCGGAGAGGAAGAAGTCGCACCGGGCACGCACCGCGCAGCGGTCGCACAGCGGCCGCGGCCGGCAGATCCGTCGTCCATGCAGGATGAGCGTGTCCGACGTGCGCATCCAGTCCTTCGGCCGCATCGCCGCGCCAAGCTGCTGTTCCACGAGCTCGGGATCGTCGCCGCGGGCAATGCCGATCCGGTTGGCCACCCGCAGCACGTGCCGGTCGACTGGCAGGCCGGGAACACCCAGCGCATGTCCGAGGACGACGTTGGCGGTTTTGCGGCCAACGCCCGGGAGCTCGACGAGCGCTTCCATGGTGCTGGGGATGTGACCCGCATGGCGCTCGACGACAGCCGTGGCCATGCCGATGAGTGAGCGGGATTTGGCGCGAAAGAATCCGGTGGACTGGATTTGCGGCTCGAGATCCTGGGTCGTCGCCTGTGCAAGCGCGCGGGCATTCGGGTAGCGCTGAAAGAGCGCCGGCGTCACCTGATTCACCCGTTCGTCGGTGCACTGCGCGGAGAGGATCGTCGCAACCAGCAGCTCGTAGGCGTTGGTGAAGTGGAGTTCGGTGTCGGCGTTCGGGTGCTGCTTCTCGAGCAGCGCCATGATGCGGCGCGTTTCTGCGGCGGATTTCGATGGCGTGGGGAGGGCGCGCTTCGCTCTCACGGCCTTTTCCCTTATCCCTTGTCCCTTGTCCCTTCTGTCAGTGCACCGGTCCTTTGTCCCAGCTCGTGCCGGTCGACTCCGAGTACACCCGCATGTGTTCCTGCAAAGCGGCGATCAGGTTGGGCACGACCTGCAGCGGCACGACCACTTTCGACCGCACCGGCGCCCGGACGACATGTTCTGCTTCCGCCGCCTTGATGTCGCGTTCGGAGAGTGGCAGCACCTCGCAGAAGGCCAGCGTGAAATCGAAGGGCGTGTGGGAGATGGCGCAGAAGTTGGCGTAGGTGCGAGGGAGATCGTCGGAATCGTCCGGGACGATCGTGAAATTGATCTGTTTGCGATCGTTCATGGTCTCCGTAGTGTCTGGCTTTCCCGACACTGCGTCAATATTTGCGCATGACGCCGACGACCACTCCCTGGACCTGCACCTGGTCAGGCGTTGCAAAGATCGCTTGGATGGCGGGATTGGCCGGCTGGAGGCGGATGCGGCCCTGCTCCCGGTACATCTTCTTGAGCGTGACGTCGGAGCCGTGCAGCATGGCGATGACCATCTCGCCGTTGTCGGCCGCCCGCCGATCCTCGACAATGACGTAGTCGCCGTCACGGATTTGCTCGTCGATCATCGAGTCCCCCTTGACACGGAGGACATAGCTGTCGCGCTTGCCGACCAGATCTTCCGGTACGGCGATCGTTTCCGTCCCGACCACCGCCTCGATCGGGGATCCGGCCGCGACGTACCCCAGGAGCGGCAGTTCGACCGCGCGGCCGCCTATCCGCGCGGGCACCATCTCCACCGACCGGCTGCGGTTCCAGGCGCGCTTGATGAACCCTTTTTCCTGCAGGTTGCTGAGGTGTTTGTGCACCGTTGCCAGCGACGACAACCCGAACCGTCGCCCGATCTCCTCCAGACTCGGCGCGTAGCCGTGCTCCTGGATGAAGTCGTTGAGAAAGTCGAGAATCTCCCGCTGACGTTTGGTCAATGGCAGCATGCGCGGCACTATACGCAAAGGAAAAGCGAAAGTCAACAATGCCGCCGGGCTTTACATTGGACCGCCTCACGTGGTCTAAGCCCA
>JAIVJE010000001.1 GCA_020200195.1 Acidobacteriota bacterium
AGATAGGGGTTTGCAGAAACCGTGCGGATCGCCGGGCCGCTCAGGCTCCCGATATACACGCCCTCGTGTACCGACTCGAAGAGACGCGCGAAAGCCTCGGGCGGCGGCGTGGTGCGCGCGGAGAGCTCAGGCACGTCCGCCATGTTAGCATCCGCTTCGACGCCACACGATTCCATGTTCACCCCTTCGCTTTTGCGTGATCAGGTCGCCATCGTCACCGGCGGCGGGACGGGCATCGGGCTTGCGGTTGCGAAACGCTTCGGCGAGCTCGGCGCCAAGGTCGCGATAGGCAGCCGCAACGCGAAGAACCTCGAAGAGGGCACAGCGGAACTGCGTCATGCCGGCCAGGACCCGCTGGCGGTCCAGGTTGACGTACGCAAGCCCGAGCAAGTGGACGAAATGGTCGCCCGGGTCGTGAAACACTTCGGCCGCATCGATATCCTGATCAACAACGCGGCCGGCAATTTCGTCTGCCGCGCGGAGGATCTCTCACCCAATGGGTGGAACGCGGTCGTCGGAATCGTCCTGCACGGCAGCTTCTACTGCTCGCGCGCAGTGGGGCGCCACATTATCGCCCGCGGCGGTGGAGGCGTCATCGTCTCGATCCTCGCCAACTACGTCTGGACAGGAAGCGCAGGCACGGTTCACTCGGCGGCGGCGAAGGCAGGCGTGATGTCGATGACTCAGACGCTCGCCGTCGAGTGGGGACGTCACCGTATCCGAGTCAACGCCGTGGCGCCCGGGCCGATCGAATCGCCCGGCGCGGCACGGCAGCTGTGGAACACGCCCGAGGCCGTTCAGCGCATTTCGGGGACGATTCCGCTGCAGCGCTGGGGCCTTCCGATGGAGGTCGCCGACGCCGTCGCGTTCCTGGCGTCCGAGCACGCGAGCTTCATCACGGGTGAGATTCTCACGATCGACGGGGGCGCCTGGCTGGGACGCGGACCGTTCGAATTCGTTTAGGTGTCCCCCCGGCGCCAGCTGCGTCCAACGGCAAGGAACACGACTAGCCGCTCAACTCCAACCGGAAGTAAGGCTTATCGGCCGGTGGCAGACCAGCCGAAGATTGGCGGGTTTGTGAACGGCATAATTATCCTATAATTCTGAGATTGTGGCCACAGGCAGAATAATCGACACCATAGACCTCCGTATTGCCGAGATTCTTCAGGCAAACGCCAGGGAAACACAAGCCGACATCGCTCGCGACGTCGGGCTGGCGCCCTCCGCCGTCCTCGAGCGGATCCGCAAGCTCGAAGCCAGGGGGGTCATCAAGGGCTATACGGCCCAGATCGACCCACACGTGATCGACCAGGGGATGCTTGCCTTCGTCGCGGTCCGGAGCGAGGAACCGCTAGGGGACGACAACGTGGGTCGCCTGCTCGCCGACTGCGCTGAGGTCCTCGAGGTCCACCATGTCGCCGGCGACGACTGCTATCTGATAAAAGTCCGCGCGCGCGATGCCGAGCACCTGGGACAGCTTCTGCGGACGCGCTTCGGCCGTATGCCGGGTGTGCGCTCCACACGGACGACGATCGTTCTTGAAACGGTGAAGGAGACATCGCGGTTGCCAATCGTCCGCGTCCAGGAGGTGTCGTCGTGACGCCGTCTCCGACGCGTCGCCAGCGCCGCCTTGCATACTTCGCATGGGTCGCTGTCTGCCTCATCTGGGGCACGACGTACTTCGGCATTCGCGTGAGTCTCGAGTCGATGCCCCCCGCACTGATGGGCGGACTCCGATGGACGACGGCCGGACTGCTTCTCGTGTTCTACGTCCTCGCGCGGGGTGGCTCGGTGCCCCCTCGGTCGCGCTGGGGAACTGTTGCGCTGCTCGCGTTCCTCCTGCTGGGACTTGGCAATGGGGGCGTTGTCTTCGCCGAGCAGTGGGTGCCGAGCGGCTTGGCCGCTGTCATGGTCGCATCTTCTCCATTCTGGATGGCCGGGGTCGAAGCGTGCTTCGAGGGTGGTGAGCGCCTGCGAGTACCCGGTCTCGCCGGACTCCTGATCGGCTTCAGCGGCATCCTGGTGCTCGTGTGGCCAGAGCTCACACTGGGCGCCGCGGGGAATCGCAGCTTCGTCGCTGGGATTATCGCGCTGCAGGTGGCGTCACTCGGCTGGTCGCTCGGATCGGCCTATTCCCGGCGGCATGCCCGGGAAGATGACGTGCTCGGCATGACCGCGTATCAGATGCTCGCCGGCGGCCTGATGATGATCGTCGCCGGCACGGTCCGCGGCGAGTGGAGCGATCTGTTCTTCACACCTCGCACGGCGGCGGCGCTCGCCTACCTGTCGACGCTCGGCGCGATCGGCGGGTTTGTCGCGTACACGTATGCGCTGCGCCATCTGCCGGTAGCGTTCGTCTCGCTCTACGCGTACATCAATCCGGTAATCGCGGTGGCTCTTGGCGTGCTCCTTCTCGGAGAGCCATTTACCGCGCGCATGGCGGCGGCTGCGGCGCTCGTCTTCCTGGGTGTTGTGGTCGTGCGCTGGAAGCCAGCCGTCCGGGCAACTTCTGCGCCCGAGTCGGCCGTCCGAACCCGGGAGGACGCGCATGACCGCGGGCAGTCGCGCGGTTGATGAAATGTGGGAACAGCTGCAGGCCCGAATACGGGCGGTGGCCAACCCCTGGTTGCGGCGGCTGCTGGAGTCGGTCGTGATGGAGAACGCGGAACGGCTCCGCAAATGGCCCGCCGCGCTCACCGTCCACCACGCGTATGCAGGCGGGCTTCTCGAACATATTCTGAAAGTCGCCGAGGTCGGACAGGCGGTGGCCGTTGCGTACGCGGCAGATCCGGACCTCGTCCTCGCCGGTGCGGTGTTGCACGACATCGGCAAGCTCGAAGAGCTGCACCACGACGACGTCACGACATATACGCGGGAGGGTAATCTGATCGGCCACATCACGCTGGGCGTGATGATCGTGCGGCAGGCGGCCTCCGCAATCCCCAGCTTCCCGTCCGAATTACGGGCGCACCTCGAACACCTGGTCGTCTCGCACCACGGGGATCGGAAGCTCGGATCGCCTGTTGAGCCGATGACGACCGAAGCCTTCATCCTGTCAGCGGTAGATGATCTCGACGCCACCCTGTTTCAGGTGCAACAGCACCTGACGCAGGATGGCGACCCGGACGCCGGCGAGGGAGAATTCACCGCCTATCACCCCCGCTTGAGGCGCGTGCTGTTCAGACGCGGCGTCCGCTGACGATACGCACCAGGAACAGTACGATCGCGATCACCAACAGAATGTAGATGAAGTTCCCCATCGTGTAGCCGCTGACCATCCCGAGCAGCCAGAGCACGATCAGGATGATGGCGATTGTTTCGAGCATGTGACTCTCCTTGGGTGACCCGGTGAAACTCGCCTGGGGGGTCAGGAGAGCAACGGGTATGCCACGGCCGAGCCGGGGATTACGCCAGGCGGCCTGCGGCCGTAATCCTGTAGATGGTGCGATTTGCGGGTGAATCGCCGTCCGGCGCCGACCCTACCCCAGCAATAACGCAATGGCGTTCAATACACATCGCCGTGGAATGTGCACCGCGCGGGGCCTAGGTCGACTCCCCCTCGGTTCGCGGGCCGAGGGCAAATGTCATGGTGCCCTCGACGACGACCTTGCCGTCCACACGCGCCACGCCGTGCAGCAGGCCCATCCGGCTCCGCAGTCTTCGCACCCGCGCTTCGATCTCGACGACGTCGCCTGGATGCACCGGATGTCGATATCGCACGCGCTCGATGCCCGCAAAGTAGATCAGGCGCTGGCGATTCTCCGGCTTCGCCAGAATCATGATGGCGCCCACCTGCGCCACTGCCTCGGTCAGGATAGTTGGCGGCAGCACCGGCGGCTCTCCGTCGCGATGCGCGAGGTAACGCTCGTTCAGGGTGACGTTCTTGATCCCGACGATGCGCTTGTCCGGCTCGAGCTCGGTAATGCGGTCCACGAGCAGAAACGGATACCGGTGGGGCAGGATGCGCTCGATGGCTGAGTAGTCGAGGGGTAGTGTGATGTCCATGGGTCAGTATCCGAGAGTCCTGCCGTTCATCCGCGGGTCGGATGCACCGAGTCGCACCCCGGTCTTGGGGTCGATCATGATGCGTGGACGTCGCCCATATCTGGTTGGATCGACGTCTGGTGTCCCAGTGCGTTGAGGGCGTTGACGACGTCGGCCGGGAAGCCCTGCCGCTCGAGGCGAAGCTCGTCGGGCAGCCACTGATGATGAAAACGCGGCGCGTCCACGGCCTCCTGCACGTTCATCCCGTGGTCGATGACATTCAGAATCACTTGCAGGACGGTCGTGATGATCCGCGGACCACCGGGAGATCCGACGACGAGAAATGATTTCCCGCTGCGCGTCACGATCGTCGGCGTCATGGAACTGACCATGCGCTTCCGAGGCGCGATGGCGTTCGCCTCACCGCCCACCAGGCCGTACATGTTTGGCGCGCCTGGCTTCGCGCTGAAGTCGTCCATTTCGTTGTTCAACAGAAAGCCGGCGCCACGCACCATCTGTCCGTTGCCAAACCACCCGTTGAGGGTTGTCGTCGTCGAGACCGCGGTGCCGTCGGCATCGACGATTGAATAATGGGTGGTCTGTACCGATTCGAAGTCGTTCGCACTTCCGGGGCGAACCTCGCGTGACGGGGTGGCGCGCGTCAAGTCTATTGCTGCTCGGCGGTGGGCGGCATAGCGTTTCGACAACAAGCCGGCGAGGGGCACTCTGAAGAACGCGGGATCTCCCAGCCACTCGGACCGGTCGGCGTAGACGCGCTTCTCGGCTTCCGCAATCATGTGAATGGTCCGCGACGAATTCGGGCCGGAGTCTGTGAGCGGAAACCCTTCGAGGATGTTGAGCAGTTGAATGAGCGCCACACCGCCGGAGCTGACGGGCGGGAATGCGACCACACCGTAATCACGGTACGACCCGGTGAGCGGCGGCCGTTCGATGGGAGCGTATCCAACGAGATCTGCTTGCGTGATCAACCCGCCGGTGCGCTGCATCTCGGCAACGATCAGATTCGCGATCTCCCCGCGGTAGAAGCCATCTTCTCCTTGAGCCGCGATGAGCCGCAACGTGCGGGCAAGATCCTTCTGCACGAAGCGTGAGCCGGCCTCGAGGGCGCGACCGCCAGGAAGGAATGCCTGCGCCGTGTCGGGGAAGCGCTGCAGGAGCTTCGACTCGCCGGCGATCTGCTCGGACAACGCGTGCTCGACATCGAAGCCCGTCTCAGCCAGCGCGATGGCCGGGGCGACGAGTTCGGCGAACGGGAGACGGCCGTATTTACGATGCGCCAGCGCCAGGCCAGCCACCGAACCAGGGACGCCGGCGGCGAGCGGCCCGACAAGGCTTTTGTC
Organism: Acidobacteriota bacterium; assembly: GCA_020200195.1. Classification (GTDB taxonomy): domain Bacteria; phylum Acidobacteriota; class Vicinamibacteria; order Vicinamibacterales; family 2-12-FULL-66-21; genus JAIVJE01. The sequence continues at coordinate 5,346 of JAIVJE010000001.1, forward strand.
CGCGATCGGGTCGCCGTGCACGTCGAGAAACATGTCGCGCGTAGCGGCGGCGGGCGCGATCTCCCGATAGTCGATGGCCGTCGCGCGGCCGTCCCCGAACCGGATCAACATGAGGCCACCTCCGCCGAGGTTGCCCGCAGCGGGATAGGTGACGGCGAGCGCAAACCCAACGGCCACGGCGGCGTCGACGGCGCTGCCGCCACGGCGCATGATCTCGACCCCGACACGTGAGGCGATCTCGCTCGTCGAGCCGACCATGCCGTGCGCAGCGCGAACGGGCGCACGCGATGCCCCACGCACTCCCGCGCCGAGCGGCAGTAGTAGTGCGACAACGAGAACGACCGCGTGCCGAAGGGGAAGGCGGAGCGTCATGCCAAGGAGTGCGGCCGCATCGAGCAGGTCAGAATTATTAAGTATAATCCGGGACGTCTATTGCCGCGGCACGACCGCGGGATCTCGCGCACCACTCGGAAGGACGACCACGTCTCAGTGACCCACGGCTATTCACCGGACACGACGCCGGCAGCAGCGGCGCCCTCCGGCCCGCCTGATCACGAGCTTGTCACGACGCTGTTCGATCTGGGTCGCCAGGTCACCGCGGTGCTCGATTTCGACGAGCTGCTGCGGCAGATTCCCCAACTGATCGGCCGGCTGATCGCGTTCGACGCGTTCGCGGTCTATCTGCTCGACGAGCGGCGCGGAGAGCTGCGGATCGCATATGCAATCGGTTACCCCGACACCGGCCTCCCCATTCGCTTGAAGCCGGGCACGGGCCTCGTTTGGGCCGCAATCGCCAGCGAGCGGCCGCTCCTCGTCAACGATCTGCAATCGGATCCGCGCTACGTCGAAATCGTACCCGGGATGAGCTCGGACATCGTGGTGCCGCTCGTCCACAAGGCGCGTCCGAGCGGCGCGCTCAACATCCTCAGCCGCAATCGCGATCACTTCAGGGCGAGCCACGTCGAGATCGTCCGGCAGTTCGCCGCGCACGTCGCCGTTGCGCTGGTGAACGCGCGTCTGTACGAGCGGAGCCGTCGCGACGCCGAGGCGTTCGAAACGCTGGCGGAGATCGGACGCGAGGTTGGATCGGTCCTGGAGCTCGACGAGCTGTTCACCCGCATCGCGCAGCTGGCGAAGCGAGTGATCGACTATCGCACGTTCGGCATCATGTTGTTGAACGACGTCGGAGAGCTCGAGATGAAGCTCGCCGTTCAGTACGGCGAGAAGGTGGAGGTACCTCGCGTGCGGCTGGGCGAAGGCCTTGTCGGGTACGCGGCCCTCCATCGCGAGGCGGTGCTGGTGTCCGACGTTTCCGAGGATCCCAGGTACATCCGTGTGGTGCCGGACGTCCGCTCGGAGCTGGCCATACCGCTGCTCCTGCAGGATCGATGCATAGGGGTCGTGGATTTGGAAAGTCCCGAGCTGGACGCCTTTTCCAAACGCGATGTCGAGTTCCTGACGCTGCTCGCCGCTCAGGCTGCCGTCGCCATCGAGAACGCGCGGCTGTACGAAGAGGTGCGCGCGAACCAGGTGAGGCTGGAAAAAGAAGTCCGCTTCGCCCAGCGCGTGCAGGCGGCGCTGCTGCCCGCGGCGCCGCCGAAGCGGCTGAAAGGTGTGGAGATCGCCGCGACATTCGCGTCAGCGCTCGAGCTGGGTGGAGATTTCCACGACTACCTGGCGCCGGAGTCGAACACGCTGGTCGTGGCGGTCGGGGACGTATCTGGGAAGGGTGTGCCGGCGGCGCTGTACAGCGCGTTTGCCGCGGAGCTGGTGCGCGGTCGGACATTCCGGCGGCGTTATCTGCCTGAACGATCCAGCCCGTCGGGCGTACTGTCGTCGATCAACACGATCCTGCACCAACGGCAGCTCGAGGAGTACTACTGCACGCTCTGCTACGCGATCTTCGACCTGAAGCGCCGGATGATGACACTCGCGAATTCGGGTCTACCGTATCCGATCCGCTGCTCGACGGAAGGCTGCGCGCAGATCGAGCTTCCAGGGGTCCCTCTGGGCTCGTTCCACGGTTCCACGTACGACGAGATCTCGTTCGCCCTGCACGCGGGCGACGTATTCGTGTTCTGCACAGACGGCGTCTTTGAGGCGATGAACGAGCACGGGCAGGAGTTCACGGCAACACGGTTGCTCGACGTCGTCGGCGGGGCCCGTCACCTCGCTCCCGGTCTGCTCGTGGAGGAGATTGCACGGGCAGTTGCCGCATGGCGTGGGTCGGCACCGCCCAACGACGACATGACCGCAGTTGCCGTGCGGATCACGCTCTAATCAACGCGATTACCGGTTCTTGAAGTCGAGGTCCCGCTGCTGAATGTGGAGGCCGATCGCCTGGCCACCAAGCGTGGCGACGTCGTTGACCCGCCCCTTCACCCGAACACGCGCGCCTTTGGAGGGTACGCGTCCGTTCTGCGAGATCACAGTCACCTCGCCGGTTCCATCGTCGATTTTGTAAAGCTTGAACGGTACCAGCGGAATCCCCCACGAGCTGGTGACCACGCCTTCGACCGAGACGGTCTTGTCGTTGTACCGGCCCGGGTTGTACTTCAGCTCCGCGACACTGGGATGCCTGACGGCGAGAGCGCAGCCTGAAAGCAGCACGACGACGGCCAGCGGAGCGGCGACACGAATCATCGGTTTCGGCATGATGTTCTCCGTGATACAAGAGCCGCGCGAAATCGGCGAAGTTGCGAACGGGATGCGGCGATGCCAGCGCCTGCCTGGGTTAACGCACCCCGGTGATTCCGCGCGACCGGAGACGCCAGTATCAAATCGCGTACCTGCGCAATTCCCAGGTGAACCGTTGTTTCCGGTGCAACAGGCGTCCTCGCATGTGGACGGGCTGCCCTCAAGCCGGGACGGCCATCCCCAACCTTTTCCGGAAGGGGTGCGTCTACCAATAAAAAAGCGAACGTTCTTCTCACAAGGGGATGCACATGACAGTGTTAAAAACGGCCGTCTTCGCCGCGGGGCTCGTCGCGGCGGCGGGAGCGGTCGCGGCTCTGGCGCCGCCGGTGTCCGGGCAGAGCGCGACCACGCGTAGCGCCGTATGGCCGCACGATGCGCACATGATTGATGTATTTGCGATGCACGGCAGCCAGATCGGCGTCACCGTGCGCGACATGGAGGAAGACGATCTGAAACGGGCGAAGCTGACCGCGTCAGCCGGGGTCGTTGTAGACGATGTGAGCGAGGGAAGTCCCGCGGAGAAGGCGGGGATCAAAGACGGCGACATCATCGCGGAGTTCGACGGCGAGCGCGTGCGCGGCGTGCGTCAGTTCAGACGGCTCGTGCAGGAAACGCCGGCGCGGCGCACGGTGCAGGCAGTTGTGCTGCGAGACGGCCAACGGGTGACGATCTCGGTTGAAACGCGCGAAAGCGACGGCGCGCGCGTGTTGGGGAAGCTGGATGGCCTGCGCGATTTGGAGGTGCTGGTGCCGAAGATCATGCGGGATCGGGACGCACCGCCGCCGCCCCCGACACCGCCGATGCGGGGTTTCGAGGGACTTCTGGGACGATCCAGCGCGCTCGGAATCACCGTCGACGACATCTCGTCGCAACTCCGGGGCTATTTCGGTGTCACCGACGGTGTGTTGGTGACCTCGGTCAATGACGACTCGTCGGCTGCGCGCGCGGGGCTGAAAGCTGGAGACGTCATCACGTCACTCGATGGGGCGTCGGTGAATTCACCCGCGGAGCTGCGGCGGCGCACACAGCGGCTGAGCGCGGGGGACGAATTCACGCTCGGGGTGGTGCGGGACAAGAAACCACTGACGTTGAAAGGAAAGGCGGATCAACCGCGCGCGCGCCGTTATACGACGCGGACGATCATCTGAGTCGGAGGTCGCTAGAGGCTGGTACCCGCGGCTTCGGATCTTGAGTGCGCGCGGATCGATGGCGGCCCTACGAGTGTGGCAAGTTGAGCTGCCACGATTGTCGCGGCCGCCAGCGTCGCATCCTGCTTCTCCCCTGAATGGCGGACTTCAGCCGCCATCACCCCCACGCAGCCGGCAGCGGTCAGCAGCGGCGCGGCGATCGCGCCGGAGGACGTCGCGTCGCCCGGCACAGTCTGAAGGAGCGAGGTTCGGAACGCGGATGCCGTCACGTTCTCGGCATCGCGGCCGATGGTCCCGAGCCGTGTCATGAGATGCGGCGGGTACCCGTGGGTCACGATGGGGCTGAGCTCCCTGCCGTCCGGATCCGCAATCCAGATCACGATGCCAGGCGCATCGAGAATCGAGGCGGCACGCTCGAGCAGGGCGGGCAACGCGCGGGTGTCGGCGATGCGCGCGAGCGCGGTGCACAACGACGCGATAGGTCCAAGATCCACTGTCGCGGCGCCTGTTGCCGGCGCATGGACGACCTCTTTTTGAACGGAGCGTTCGGTGCTCGGAAGTGCCGGACGGAGGCGCAATTCATGGCCCGGCGCGGACGCGGGCTCCGGTAACGCCTCGGGCATGAACGACAGAGCCTGTGCCGAGTGGAGTCCTGACGGCAGCGGCAGGAGGGCCAGCATCAGCGCGAGACCGGTGGCCGCCGCCGCACCAGCCGCGAGCACCTGACGCCGACGGTCCTGGCGGATTGCCGCTTCGCGGGCGGCAAGTTCTGCGGCACGCGTCTGCTCCAGAGCGGTCACAGCGGCCTCGGTTTTCTCGAACCCATCCGAAAAGATCAAATCCGAGGCGAGCAGCTTCTGTCCGTTCCGAGCGTAGTCCCGCGCCCGGCGGTCCATCTGCTCGAAGTCCTGCAAGGTGGCGGTGACGGCGTCCAGCGCCGCGTGTCCTTCTGACAACTGTGCCTGCACCCGGAGGCCCACAAGCGCCTCCTGCAGTGACGATAGCGACGAGCTCACCTTCGCGATCCAGAACTCGTCCCCCTGACCGGTGGCGACGTATGCTTGCTGCGCGCCGCGAAGATCGAGTACCGCACGCGACGCAGTCCGGACTGCCTGATCGAAATCCCGCGCCGCCTGTGTCTCCGTTCTGATGCGTGATTCGGCCATCCAGAAGAGGTACGACGCGGCGACGAGGGCGGCGACGAACAGACCCATCAACGTCCGTCGTGCGGCCCGGCTCCTCATGAAGGCCTCCACACAGCCATGTTGCGCAGCTACTATACAAGGAAGTGAAGATTGCGGCGATCATCAATCCGGTTTCCGGCGCGGGGGCCGACACTGCAGTCGCCGGTCGACGGATCGCCATGTTGCGCGCCGAGCTCGAACGGCGCGGACTGACTGCTGCCATCGATCTGACGATGAGCGCAGGACACGCGAAGCAGCTCGCCGCCGCCGCGGCGCGTGACGGCGCGGATGTCGTGATCGTGTGGGGCGGCGACGGTACGGTGAACGAAGCGGGCTCGGCCCTCCTGAACACGCGATCGGCGCTCGGTCTGGTGCCCGCAGGCTCCGGCAACGGACTCGCCGGCGCACTGGCCATGACGCGTGACTCCACCGCTGCTATTGCCGTGGCGCTCGACGGCCGCACCCGCGCGATCGACGCAGGGCTGATCGGCGATCGCCCCTTCTTCAATATCGGCGGCATCGGTTTCGACGCACGCGTCGCGAAACTGTTCAACCTTAGAGCCAGGGGGAGCCGTGGCGGCTGGCCGTACATCTCGATCGGGATTCGCGAGGGATGCAGGTACGCCGCAGAAGAGTACGAACTGCAGCTGGACGGCGAGCCCCGGCGGCTCAGGGCGCTGCTCATGTCTTTCGCCAATGGCCGTGAGTACGGCATGGGCGCGCGCATCGCGCCTGAAGCCGAGCTCGATGACGGGATCCTCGACGCGACGATCGTGGAGGAGCGACCGATACTCGCGCGGTTCTGGCACGCGCGCCACCTCGCATTCGGCACGGCCCACCTTGCGCCGCACGTAATCGTCCGGCGCGTGCGTCACGCGTCCGTTGAAAGCGCCGGGCCGCTGGAGTATCACGTGGACGGGGAACCAGGTATCGCGCGCGGGAGACTCGAAGTGAAAGTGCTGCCCCGGGCGCTCAACGTGCGAGTGGCGTAGGAAAAAAGGGACAAGGGATAAGGGACAAGGGATAAGGGACAAGGGACAAGGGACAGGGGAAAAGGGAAAGGCAGAAGGGAAAAAGGGGACAAGGGAAATGACAGAGGGAACGGAGATGGTCGAGGCGGCGAAGGCGGGGAACGCGGATGCAGTCAGGAAGTTGCTGGCCGAGGATGCTGCGCTGGCGTCGGTGCGGCTGCCAACAGGAGAGACGCCGCTCATGGCGGCGCTGTATCGAGGGCATGTCAGGCTGGCCGAGCTGCTGGCAGACGCTGTCGAAAAAGGCAGCAATCTCGACCTGTTTGCCGCCGCCGCGATGGGGCGTCTCGACGCGTTGAACGCCGCGCTCGTACGGGATCCCGGTTCGATTACCGCTCGCGCGTACGACGGCTGGACGGCGCTTCACCTCGCCGCGTTTTTCGGGAGACGCGAGGCCGTGGAGCGGCTCCTGTCCGCCGGCGCCGACATCCAGGCGGTCGCGGACAACAGTATTCACAACACGCCGCTCCACGCGGCGGTCGCCGGTGGACACGTCGACGTGTCACTCCTGCTGATTGAACGGGGCGCGGATGTGAATGCGGTCGACGCGGGCGGATACACGCCGCTGCACATCGCCGCGGAGGCGGGTTACGCCCCCGTGGTTCAGGCACTGCTGGCGCGCGACGCCGATCCGCACGCGGTCGACGCCGAGGACAAGACACCCTTGTCGCGCGCGGCCGCCCGCAACCATGCCGAAATCGTCGATCTGATTAATACGAAGCCGCTCTAGCCTAGAAAGTGGGGAAGTAGGGTTCGAGATACCGCGCGATGACGGTGAGCTGCCCGCTGAAGATCAGTAGACCGATCGCCACGAGCAGGCCACCCGAGACGAGCTCGATCGCGTGGTAGTGCTTCCGGATCCTCGCAGTTACCGAAAAGAACCGGTTGATGGCTACCGACGTCAGCATGAACGGGATGCCGAGACCCAGAGAGTACACGGCCAGCAACGCCACGCCTTCCGTGACGGTTTCCTTCGATCCCGCCACCACCAGGATCCCGCCCAGGATCGGCCCGATACACGGGGTCCAGCCGAACGCGAAGGCGATGCCCACGAGCACCGCGCCCAGCGGGCCGGCCGGCTTTCGCCGCGCCTGCACCCGCTTTTCCGTCTCGAGCATCGCGATCCGGAAAACGCCCATCGTGTGCAGGCCGAACACGATGATCACGATGCCGGCGATCTTTCCGAGCAACGGCAACTTGTCCACCAGGAACTTGCCGATGGCGCTCGCCGACGCTCCCAGCGCGATGAACACGAGCGAGAAGCCGACGACGAACGCCAGTGACGTGAGCAGCACCTGGCGCCTCGACGCCGCCGCGACCGCCCGATCCCCCGTACCGCGCATCTCCTCGAGCGACATCCCCGACACGAACGACACGTAACCAGGAATCAGGGGCAGCACGCAGGGCGAGATGAATGAGAGGAAGCCAGCCACGAACGCCGCGAGCAGCGTGACCTGATCAGACATCGTGTGCTCAGTCGACTTTCGTCAGGGGAATGGCCTTGCTCGAGGCTGCCAAGGGGCTGTCTACGAACTTGACGGGCGGCAGATCCTGGAACATGAAGTCCCACTTCCACCGCTCGGAGGGGTTCGACGACTGGAGCCAGTTTTTTGCCGACATGGGCTTCGCGAATGCGAGCCTCGCCAGGTCCGCGTACCTCCGATTGTGTCGCAGCTCCGCGGCAAGCTCGGTCCGAATCTCGTTGCTGCTCGTGTAACCCAACGGCGCGCCGAGCGCGAGCCCCACGTTCACGAAGACCTGCCAGTCCTCCTGCGCATCACCGGGTGGCGCGATCGCGCGCGCGGCCGCCTGAAGCCGTCCCTCTCCATTCACGTACGATGCGTCCTTCTCGACCCACGCCGCGCCTGGGAGCACGATGTCCGCTGCGCGAGCCAGCTCGGTCATGAGGACGCCGTGCACGATCAGGTGAGCGAGCCGGCCGGTCCGTTTCGCGTCCAGGATCCATGACACATCTCCGATCGATCCCTCCGGACCCGGGTCGAAGACATACAGCGCCGCGACGCGCCCCTGTTCGATCTGCTGCCGAAACGCAGAAATATCGGCCGCGCCGTCCGGGCCGACGTGCACCGGGAAGCCCAGGTCGCGAGCGCCGTTGACGTTCGGTGCGTCAACCGGAGGAATCTTGAACTTCGCGCCGGGGGGCTGCGGCTTCTCCCGCTGTCTCCACGTGACCGCGACGCCGGTGGCCGGCATTCCCAGATCGCCGCCCAGGCGCCCCATCAGCGACAGCTCCTCGAGCGATGCGTGCGCCGAAACGAAGAATCGAAGCGATGCCGGACCACCGGCGGCCGCGATGCGCTCAGCCAGCTTCGCCAGTGCACTCCGCCAGTCCACAGGCTCGAGCGAGCCGGCCTCGGATCGCAGCAGCGGGCGCGTGAGCCGGTCCTCGCCTTCGACCCACCGGTAATCGAATCGTCCGATGTCGCACATCCAGTAACCGTTCACGTCCGGATTGAATCGCGGAGTCGTACGGATCAGCTGCGCGCCTTTCGCCCATTCCGGTTTGGCCTTGATCCAGGCAGTGGTGTTGCACCCCTTCTCGCAGAGCGTGCAGATGGTGTCGACAGCGTCCGGGTTGTCCCAGGGGCGCGCCTTGAAGCGGTAGTCACGCGTGATGATGGCGCCGACCGGACAGACGTCCATCAGATTGCCGGAGAGCAGCGAATGGACCCCCTCTTCCTGGAACGTCGCGATTTCGCTGCCGTAGCCCCGGTCCACGATGTTGATCTGCGGATCCGTGTCGATCTCGCGCATGAACCGCACGCATCTCGTGCAGAGGATGCATCTGTTGCGGTTGAGCATCAGCGTCGGACCGAAGTCGACGTCCGCACGCACGCCTTCGCCGTCGAATACCCGCCGGGGGAACTCCATCCGGCTCTCGTTCGGGCCGAAGCTGTACGAGAAGTCCTGCAGCGGGCACTCGCCGCCTTTATCGCAGACCGGACAGTCGAGCGGGTGATTGATCAACAGGAACTCGAACACGCTGGCACGCGCCTCGACGACATCCGGCGTCTGGGTCGAAACGACCATTCCCTCCGTAACCGTTGTCGAACACGACGTTTGGAGCTTCGGCATCTTCTCGATCTTGACGATGCAGACGCGGCACGAGCCGTCGATGCCGAGCCCGGGGTGATAGCAGTAGTACGGGAGCTGGATCCCGTTTTCGATGGCGGCCTGGAGGACGGTCTTGCCCTTCGCGGCCGCGATCTGGCGGCCGTCAATCGTCAGCGTGACGGTTTCCATAACGGTCGATCATACATTCATTGTTGGGTTCGAAGGGTTCGCTGGGTGCGAAGGGTTCGGTGGGTGCGGGAGGTTCGGCGGGTTCGACGGTTCGGTGGTTCGAGGGGTTCGGTGGGACCGGCAGTTCGGGCATATCGAGGGGTCCACCCCCTCAAAAAGGGACTGGTGGAATTCCCGATTGACACCTTGCCCCTGCAGGAGCCAACATTGGGGCACTCGCCCGGCCACCAACCAGCAAGGGAGGCCTTATGGACGCGCTCGGTACCCGGCCGTGGCTGCGAATCGCTCCCCTCGTCGAGTGGCTGATCGCCGCCGCCTTCTTGTCCGCCACGCTTGCCGTCGGATCGATGATCGTGCGGGAGCTCCGTGCCGTCCAGCCTGCCCCGGCCGCGGCGCCGGCGGCGCGACCGATCGCCGCGAGTATCCCCGCTGCCATCCCCGCCCGCGCAGTCTCGGTGCCTGTCCTTCCCTTCATCGACGGGAAAGAGATCCGCATCGGTGAGACGGCCTCAGCCGTGGCGGCGAAGCTTGGCCGCGCGGCAGAGAGTGGACGGCAGGAAATCGATCGCGGCAGCCTCGGAGACCCGTTCGCCGACGAGGACGAGGACGTTCTGCGTCTCGCCGGATCGGTACGTCACCGTCACGGTGACCGGAGTTTCCATCACATCCCCACGATGCTCGAACCGCACCAGCGCCTGGGATGGATCGTTGATCCCGTAGCTGAACTTGACGCGTGGAATCGCGACGCCATGGATCCACGCATCGAAGAACGGTGACAGATCGCGTCCGCTCGCGGCTTCCATCGCCACCCGCACGTCGTCAGTTCCAGCTTTCTTGAAACGCCACTCGGCGTAGAACCGTCGGATGCCGCTGAAGAACGCCTCGTCGCCCATGACGCGGCGGAGCATGTGCAGCACCATGGCGGACTTGTTGTACACGACCGCGCGGAAGACGCGGCTGTCACCCTTGATGTGCCCCAGGCGATACCCGAGGTACACCGGGCCCTGATCGGACGCTTCGATGGCCCACCGCCGCATCTGGCGCATGACGTTGACGAGTGCGCCGTCGCCACGCTCCTGCGCTGCGTAAAGCGCCGCGAAGTACTGCGCGAAGCCTTCGCTGAGCCATTGCTCGTGGTAGTTCTTCCACCCGACGCCCTGACCCCACCATTGATGCGCGAGCTCGTGCGCCAGAAAGAAAGAAGGATAGTTGTCGAAGCTCACCGGGTCGTTGCGCCAGACGTAAGGCGTCGAGGGGAGCGCCTGGTTGAGGACGGCGAAGTACGCCGGGCTGTGGCCGCCCGGCAGATCACTGTCGGTGACGGCGAGCGTAAAGCTCGGATACGGCGCCTCGCCAACCAGCATCGCATAGTAGCGGAAGATTGCGGCGGACTTCTCCGCGATGCCGCGCGCGCGTCCGGCCTGTCGAGGATTCGCCTGCACGAACAACGACACGGTCTCATCTGCCGTCTCGGCGCCGGCGACCGCAGGGCCGACCTCTTCCCCGACACCAGGCTCCCGCCCTGGCGGGCTGGACGCAGGTACGTTCAGCTGGGCCGAGTCGATTGCATTGAAGCGGCTGATGACGCACGCGAGGTAGCGGACCGGCCTGTTGGACTCGAACACGTACACCTTGCGCGGACGCTGCCCCGGCTCTACTGCACCGGGGGGCGGTGCGGGCTGCCCGATCGCCGCGCCGCTGGCGATCACGTCGTATTCTGCGGGGACGGTGATACGCAGCGTCGCATCGGCATAGTCGGTGACAGTCGATTGCGGGTACCAGTAGCTTCGGTTGCTGTAGACGAACCGTGGCTCGAGGGGGATCACCGCCGGCTCCTGGAAGTCCTGGGCGAGCGCGATCGCTTCCCGGTCCAGCGTTTGGGGCTCCAGCCGGCCGCCGTAGATCACGTTCAGCCAGATCTCGCTCTTTCGCACCGCCGCGGTCGGCAGGTTCACGATGACGGTGTTCTGCCCGACGACACGTAGATGAAGCAGCCGGCCGTATTCCGGGGAGAACACATCGCGCACGGCGAGTGGTTCGGAGAGGCGCAGCGACATCGTGCTGAGAGTGTGCGCGGTGACACGAACTTTCAGGCGGGCACGACCGTCGACCCACAGCCGATCCGGCGCGAACGAGGTCTCGATGTCGTACGACAGGACGTCGTAATCAACCGTGTCGTCCTCGCTCGCACGCGGCACGAGCGACGCCGCTGCGAAGCGGTCCTCGAACTCGGCGGGCCGTATCCGAATGAAGGCCGCGTCGAACTCCGTCGTCAGCACCTCGTCGCCGGCGAAGATCCGGAGCTGCGTACGTTCGGCTTGATCTGGCGGTGCGAACCGCATGTGGCCGCGGCCGATGAGCACCACGGCAGTGGGGCCGTCGGGCGTGTCCGCGACAAACGCGCTCCCCGCCGCCATCTGCAGCGTCAGGTCGGTGCCTGTCATCGTGAGATCCCGGACGTCGAACTGTTTCGAAGCGTCGAGAGAGAGCCGGTACAACCCGGACACGGTCGTCAGCCGCTCCACTGCCGCGATTCCGATGGACGCGGCGGCCGATCCTGCCGCCGGCACCTCCCGAACATCGATGCGCCATGCGGCGACACGTGCTTCGATGCCGCGTTCAGTGAAAATCTCGAGCAGCAAACGCTCGGAGCCGTCGGCGAGCTGGGACCGGTCCCGCTCTTTGATGACGACTCGAGCCGGCAGAGGTGTGGTGAGTGTCGCCGCGAGCTCTTCCAGACCGGAGCGGTCACGGCCCACCCCCATCGCGACTATCGCGGCGCGATCTCCCGCAGTCGCGGCCTGCTCGACTCGGAGTACGAGGGCGGCCGCGGCATCCCGCGGCGGCGTCTGCCCGGTGTGACCGGAAGGCGGGGGGATCATCGCGAGCAGGACCAACAGCCACAGGGTCATTCGTGTTCCCATATTAGACCCCGGCGTCCCGACGATGGCGGAATTAACCGGCGATTCGCCTGGATCGTCTGAGCGAAGCGGGTGGTGGGATGAACTTTGGGACAGAGCAGTAGCTTGCGCAGTGTAAAGGCCGATGCGGTGCTGCCGTGGCTCTGCCTTGCGTTGGCTGCGTACGCGGCCATGATCGCGGCGACCGGGGGATACGAATTTCATTTTGCGGGCATCCGGCTCCGATCGCACTCATGGGTCAGGCCGGCGGCGGTGGCCGGTTTCGTCGCGATCGTCTGGGCGATCCGGGCGCGCACGCGTGTACTGTGGGCGGCAAGTAGAGCCTGGGCAGTACTCGAGTCGCTGAC
>JAIVJE010000415.1 GCA_020200195.1 Acidobacteriota bacterium
CCGACACCGCCAGCGCGCCGCGAAACTCCGCCGCGGTCTGGTACCGGTTTTCCGGCGGCTTGGCCAGCGCTCGATCCAGAATCTGCTCGCACCAGATGGGCAATTCTGCGCGGAACTGACGCAGCGGCGTCGGCGCATCCTTGATCTGCTTCTGGATCATCGCGACCGCGGTATCCGCCTTGAAAGGCAGACTGCCGGTCAGCAATCGGAACAGCACCACACCGATCGAATACAGGTCTGCACGTCCGTCGACCTCGGTCCCCATCACTTGCTCAGGCGCCATGTAGGCCGGCGTTCCCATCATGTAGCCGTCGGTCGTCAGATGTTCAGTGCCCACCATTCGCGCGATGCCGAAGTCCATGACCTTCACCACGCCGGACTCCGCGAGCATCAGGTTGGACGGCTTGAGGTCCCGGTGCACAATCCCGGCGCGGTGCGCGTGGCTCAGCGCATCGAGCACTTGCGTGCACAGAAACGCAGCGCGCTCGAACGGCATCGGGCCGACGCGATCCGACAGCTTGTCGAAGGTCTCGCCGCGCACGAACTCCATCACCATCAAGAGATCGTCTCCCTGGCGACCCAGCTCGAACAACGTGGCGATGTTGGGATGGTTGAGCCTGGCGAGTGTAACCGCCTCCGCACGAAACCGCTTCAGGAGGTCGCTGTCGGCCAGATCAGGATTCAGAATCTTGATCGCGACCTCGCGCTCGAGTGTCTCGTCGATCGCCTTGTAGACCGTGCCCATACCGCCGCGCCCCAGCCGCGACACGATGCGGTATTTGCCAACCGTCTGACCAATCATGGGGAGTCCTGAATCGGCGATCGCGCGATTGGGTGATCGGTAATTGCATCGAGCAATCGCATAATCGGGCAATCGCTTGCGATCGCTCGATCGTGAGATCGCCGATCCGATCACCCGATCACCCGATCGCGAAATCGCCCCATGTTCGAAGGTCGGTCAGTGTACTACAACCTGAACCCGAACCGCAGCGGGTCACGGGCGTCCAAGAAGACCGTGCTTTCACCCGTAATGAAGGCCTCCCCTTCGATTTCCGGCACGATGGCCGTCAGATCTCCGACGGCTGTTTCTCCTGTCACCCGGCCACGGAACGTCGTGCCGATGATGCTCTCGTGCGTGAACGTCTGCCCGGGACGGAGCAGCCCCATCGCCGCGAGCACCGCCATCACTGCGCACGTTCCCGTGCCGCATGGGGATCGGTCCACTTCCGCATCCGCGAAAACCGTCACGTTCTTCAGGTCGGCTCCCGGTGCGGACGCCGGACCGGTGAAGATCGTGCCATAGATCCCGCTGAGCATCGGTTCGTCGGGGTGTGTGACGCGATGCACCGCCTCGATTGCATGCTTGATCTGCATGCCCGCGCGACGAAGGTCGTCAAGACGTCCGGGTATCACCGGGATGCCGGCCGCCTCGCTGTCGACGATGGCGTAGAATGCGCCGCCGAACGCTACGTCCGCACGCAGCTCTCGACCGCCGAGTCGTACGGGCACCGCCGACAGCAGAACGAACGACGGAACGTTCTGAAAGCGAACCCCCGCCACGCGGATTCTGCCATTCTCCGTCGTCGTCTTCGCCCACGCCCGAATGGGTCCGGCTGGAGAATCCAGCACGATCTCGCCGCGCCCCTGCGGCACGGCGAGCAGCCCGCGCTCGAGTGCGATGGTCACGACAGCGATGATGCCGTGGCCACACATCGTGCTGTAGCCCTGGTTGTGCATGAACAGGACGCCGGCGTCCGATCCTTCGTGCTCCGGTTCGGTCAGCAGCGCGCCGTACATGTCTGCGTGGCCGCGCGGCTCCAGCATCAACGCGGTCCGCAAGTGATCCGCGTTCGCGCGGATCCACTCACGCCTCTCCAGCATGGTCGTGCCCTCGACGCGCGGGAACCCTTCAACGATCAGCCGCAATGGTTCGCCGGCGGTGTGGGCGTCGATGGTGCGGATCAGCATGGTGATCGATTACTATAGTTCTTCGTCCTTTGTCCTTGGTCCTTGCACCATGCACTCGCACAAGGACTAAGCCCCAAGGACCAAGAACTACGCAGTACTACATGCCTCTTCTGCTCTCCGAAAAAGACATCCAGTCGCTGCTGTCGATGGACGACCTGATCGACGCGATGCAGATCGCGCTCGTGCAGTTCTCCAGTGGAAAGGTGCGGCAACCCTTGCGGACGGTGCTCGAGGTCGGGGCGCAACAGTCGGTCTATGCGGTAATGCCAGCTGTCATCGCCAATCCGCCGGCTCTCGGAACGAAGCTCGTGACCGTGTTCCCGCAGAATGTCGACGTGGGTCTACCGTCCCATCTGGCGTCGATCGTTCTGCTGGATCCCTCTACCGGCGCACTGCTCGCCGTGATGGATGGACGGTTCATCACCGAAGCGCGCACCGCCGCAGTGTCCGCCGTATCCACGCGCCTGCTCGCGCTCGAGGAGGCGGGAACTCTGGCGATCATCGGAAGCGGAGTTCAGGCGCGCAGCCATCTGGAAGCCTTGCGCCTCGTGCGTTCCCTCCGGCAGGTTCGCGTCTGGAGCCCGAACGAAGAGCGGCGAAAGTCATTCGTCCTCGACATGGCGCCTCACGCCGGTGCGCCCATCATCGCCACCGCATCTCCGCGTGAAGCAGTCGACGGTGCGAGCCTGATCGTCCTCGCCACGGCGTCGCGAGAGCCGGTGATCCGTAGCGACTGGGTGCGGGACGGCGCGCACATCTGCGCTGTCGGGGCGTGCAGGCCCGATCAGCGCGAGATGGACACGGCGCTGGTGCAACGGGCGCGGGTGTTCGTGGACTCGCGCACCGGAGCGATGGCCGAAGCCGGCGACCTCGTGTTGCCGATGACGGAAGGAGCATTCACCGCCGGGCACATCGCCGGGGAGTTGGGGGAACTGGCCGCGGGCCGCGTGCCGGGGCGTCAGTCGCTCAACCAGGTGACGTTGTTCAAGTCGCTGGGGATGGCCGTCGAGGACGTAGCGGCCGCGCACCTCGCTTATGAACGAGCGACAGCGCGCGGCCTGGGCCGGGGATTCGTGCTGTAACGCGTCTGGGAACCGGACTCACCCCTTTTTCCTGCGCTCCGCCCAGCGCTTCTTCATCATCTCCGAAATCCGTTTTCTGGCTTCCGGCGACATCGTGCGGCGACGGCGTGGGCCTGGCCGTTTGCGTCCGGCCACTGCGGGTTCGTTGAAGGAGGCCGCGGCGGCGGGCCCGCTCGGGCGCGCTGTCCGGACACCGGCGCGCCGCCGGAGGTTGTGAGCCTGCTCGGTCAGCGACGCAAGCCGCTCGCGCGTCATCGCGATCTCGCGCTCGATACCGCCGAGCGCCCAGCCGATGAACTCGGCGGACTTCATCAGCACGTCGTCTGGATTCTTTCTCGGTCGCCCACGAGGCATGTGGTTGTCCTCCTCTGTAACACTCTCAGCAAAACCGATGCAGCGCTGAACGGCTATCATAGCCTCATGGACTCGCGGAGGCCAACGCGCGCCGCGTGCGCCATCCTCGTGCTCGGCGTAGCCGTCATGCCGCGCGCGCTGCGGGCGCAGGACGCGGCGGCACTCCGACAGGAAGGGTTGGCGCTGGCGTACAACCTCGATTACGAGGACGCCGCGGCCCGCCTGCGGAGAGCCGTGTCGCTCGCCCCTGACGATCCCGCCACGCACCGACGCCTCGCGACCGTTCTGTGGCTCCACATGCTGTTTCGCCGCGGGGCAATCACCGTCGATCACTATTTGGGTTCGTTTTCGCGAGCCCGCGTGGAATTGAAGAAACCGCCTCCAGAGCTCGACGCGGAGTTTCGCGCGCACGTGGCGCGCGCGATCGAGCTGTCGGAAAAACGCGCCGCCGGCCGGCCACGCGACCCGCAGAGCCACTTCGATCTCGGAGTCGGAATCGGCCTTCATGCGTCGTACTTGGCAACCGTCGAAGGCCGCATGCTGGCGGGGTTCAACGCGGCCCGCCGCGCATACGACGAGCACGAAAAGGTTCTTGCCCTCGATGGCGCCAGGAAGGACGCGGGCCTCATCGTCGGTATTTATCGGTACGTCGTCTCCACGCTTTCGCCGCCGATGCGCCTCATGGCGTACGTCGCCGGCTTCGGGGGCGGACGTGATCGCGGCGTGCAGATGATCGAGGAAACTGCCATCAGTGGCGGCGAATCCAAAACCGACGCATTGTTTGCGCTCGTTCTGGTGTACAACCGTGAACGGCGCTATGGCGACGCCTTGCGCGTGCTCGAGGAGTTGCGGCGTATGTACCCGCGGAACCGGCTGGTGCTGCTCGAGGCGGG
>JAIVJE010000416.1 GCA_020200195.1 Acidobacteriota bacterium
CAGCCAAAGGCGGGCATCAGGCTTCGTCAGTGCGCGCGTGTACACGATCGTTGAGTTCCGCCGGCCGCGGCAGGTGCCGTTGGGCGCGCGTGGCGGCCGCCAGTCGGGCCATCGGGATCTTCGGCCGGCGATCCGCCGTCAGGAGGCCGTTCGCCTCCTGGTACGTGTCGGCAAACTGCGTGTAGCAGAACCCGCTGAACAACCCGACGGAATGGATCGCCCGCATCAGGCGCTCATACCGTTCGGCGTAGTCTTCGCTGTTCTGTGCGCATGAATAGCCCCACGCCCCACCGGTGGGAGTCACAGCGATCCCGCCGAACTCCGAAAGCACGATCGGCAGCTCCACGTGCTTGTCGCTCTCGAGTACCAGCAGGCGCCCGCCAGGGCGCTCGCGCCTGAAAATGCGCGGCACCTCTCGATCCGCGTGATAGCGGCGCTGAATACGATCGGCATCGTGATCGTAATCGTGGATGCCCACGATATCCGTGGTGACACTCTCCCACCCGTCGTTTCCGATCACCGGCCGAGTGGGATCCAGCGTCCGCGTCAGGTGGTAGAGCGCCTGCACGTAATGGCGTTCGGTCGGGTTGTCTGGAAGATTGGGGACGCCCCACGATTCGTTGACGGGCACCCACGCGATGATGCATGGGTGACTGTAGTCGCGTGTAACCGCCGCCATCCATTCCTCGGTCACCCGCTCGACCGACTGGGGCGTGAAGCGGTACGCACTCGGCATCTCCTCCCAGACGAGCAGGCCCAGCGTGTCGGCCCAGTAGAGGTAGCAAGGATCCTCGACCTTCTGGTGCTTCCGCACTCCGTTGAAGCCCATGCGCCGTGCGAGCTCGACGTCCGTCCGCAGGTGTGCGTCGCTCGGCGCCGTCTGTCCTCCCTCGGGCCAATACCCCTGGTCCAGCACGAGCCGCAGGACGTACGGGCGATTGTTGAGGACGATGCGATCGCGCTGCGTCGCGATCGACCGCAGGGCGGTATAGCTGGAGACGGTGTCGATCTGTTCGCCCCGTTCGCCCCATAGCTCGAGCCGCGCCTTGATGAGCGTCGGCGACTCCGGGCTCCACAACAGCTCGTTGCGGTAATCGTCGATGCCGGGATCGGACAGCGCAATCCGCCGATGAACCTCGCCGTTGATCACCCTATAGGTATCATCCGCAATGACGCCGGCGGGCCCCTCGAGCGAAACGCGAAGACGGAGCCTCTCGCGGCATACCCCCGCGAGGCCGCACCCGAAACCGATTTCCCAGTGCTCGAGGTTGGGCGTCCAGCGCGCCCAACCGATGGACGTCGCAGGCACACGCTCCATCCACACCGTCTGCCATATCCCAGTCGTGCGCGGATACCAGATCGAGTGCGGCTGCAGCTGCCAGTCCTGCTTGCCTCGCGGTTTGGCGAGATCGTGCGGATCGTCGTCCGCCCGGACGACGGCCGCTTCGTAGTCCACCGCGCCGAAGTGGAGGATCAGCCGTGAACCGGCGTCGTCGGCCGCCGCCGTCACGACGCGGCGGTACCAGCACCCGCGGAAGAAGGACGTATCACCGATCCCGCTGGACGGCGCTTCAGGCGCGAAGGGTATCTGAATCGCCGTCTGCCACTCGACCTGGCCCGGCAACGTCCACGCGCCTGTATGGTCCAGGGCAAAATCCCAGGTGCCGTTGAGCGACATCCATCGGTCGCGGACCAGTTGCGGGCGAGGATAACCGCGCCCGTACCGGTCGAGCCTGCCCGACTCCCACTCCGTCGTGACTGATTTCACTGCCCTTCCTGATTGTTCGTCTCGTATGGAATCTGTGCACCATCCGCGCCGTCGACCACGACTGTTATCTCGTGTTGATGCGGTCGCCACTTTCTTGACCCGTGTAATGGAACACTCAGTTTTCGTTCTTTACTTGCATGCGGCTGGCCAGACACGATCCCTTGATCGCGGGCATGCCGTCATAGCCGGCGAACGGCAGTCAACGCGTCGTCGGTAATCCGCTGCCGGGTTTTCCAATATTGCTCCCAGGGATCCGCGTGCAGCAGGGTCAGGCGTCGCAGAACGGTGCGTACGGTGAATCGGAGTCGCCGTGGCCCCAGTTCATCCCAGGCAATGGGCACAGATACAGGCGCCTTCTCGCGCGCACGGGTAGAAAATGCCGCAACAGACGTGTTCGTCCTGTTGTTCCGCAAGTAGTCGACGAGAATCTTGCGCTGGCGTCCCTGCTTGGGGAATGTCGTGGTGAAGGACGACGGATCGCTGTGCTCGATGGACTGGGCGATGCCGCGCGCGAACGCGAGACACTCGGACCAGTCGCGTGCGGGAACGACGGGGACCACGACGTGAAGTCCTTGCCCGCCCGTTGTCTTGATCCATGCTTTCAACCCCAACACCTCTAGTGCAGCGCGGAGCATTGTCGCGGCTCGGACGATTCGCGACCAAGGTACAGCCGGTCCCGGATCGAGATCCCAGATGATCCGGTCCGGCAGCTCGAGGTGGTCTGGCTTGGAGTTCCAGGTATGGATCTCGACGACGCCCATCTGCACCAATCCCACAATCGCCGTGACGGAGTCGGCGACAAGGTATTCACCGACCTTTTTCTGCTCGCGGATCCTGACGCGGCGAAGCACGTCGGGCCCCCAGACCTTTGAATGCCGCATGTACGTGCACGGACCCGTGAGACCCTTCGGACAATGCACCAACGTCAACGGCCGACCCTGTACGTGGGGAAGGATCCATTCTCCGATGGCCTCGTAATACCGCGCGAGGTCGAGCTTGGTGAGACCCAGCTCCGGATAAATCAGCCGGTCGTGATGTGAAAGCCGGAGGCCTGCAACCGTGACATCGCTACTCGGTGGTGATTTGGCGGTCCGCATTATCATCCAAGGCCGATCGGCACGCCGCCTGAAACGGTTCGAGTCGCGCGCCACCTTCAGCACGGGGTTTGCAAGGAATAGAGGAATAATAGTGGAGGTGTGCATGGCGAAGTATGGCAGGGCGGCGTCAAAGAATGTCGAGTCAACGATGCGTCGAAGGAAGCGGGGCACGCTGAAGAGCGGGTCCGGCAGGAAGGTGAAAAGCCGCAAACAGGCCATCGCCATCGCATTGAGTGAGGCTCGCAAGAAGGGCGCAAAAGTGCCGCCTCGAAAGTCGTCACGCAAGAGCTCGCGCAGTCGGGCCACCAAGAAGACGTAGGAAGATGGCCCGTCGAGCAGCCGTCCGGTACGGCGTCGTGGGCCTGGGCCACATCGCGCAGGTGGCGGTGTTGCCCGCATTCGCCCACGCGAGGCGCAATTCGCGCGTCGTGGCGCTTGTGAGCGATGACCCAGCCAAGCTCCGCGCCCTATCCAGAAAGTACCGGATCGAGGGGGTCTACTCCTATGAAGAGTACGAGGCCTGCCTCGAGCAGGTGGATGCGGTTTACATCGCCCTGCCGAACTCCTTGCACGCCGAGTACACGATTCGGGCCGCGCGCGCCGGCGTGCACGTGCTGTGTGAGAAACCGATGGCCGTCACGGTCGACGAGTGTCAGCGGATGATCGACGCCTGTCGCGAAAACCGCGTCAAGCTGATGATTGCGTACCGGCTGCATTTCGAAGAGATCAACCTGAAGGCAGTCGATCTGGTCCGTCGCGGCCGGATAGGCGACCCGAAGTTCTTCAACTCGTCGTTCGCGATGACTGTGCGCAAGAACGACATCCGTACGAAGAAGGACATGGGCGGTGGCACGCTGTACGACATCGGCGTCTACTGCATCAACGCCGCCCGCTATCTGTTTCGCGCCGAACCGAACGAGGTCATGGCTGTTTCGGTCAACAGCGGAGCCGCAAAACTTGCCGAAGTGGACGAATCCACCGGCGCCATTCTCCGTTTCGATGGGGAGCGAGTCGCCGCGTTCGTGACGAGTTTCAATGCAGCCGACGTGGCGTCGTATCGAATCGTGGGAACGAAGGGGCAGCTGCACGTCGATCCGGCGTACGAGTACGCGGAAGGCCTCGGGTACGAATTGACGGTCAACGGAACGACGACGCGCAAGCGCATCAGCAAGCGCGACCAGTTCGCACCGGAGTTGTTGTACTTTTCGGACTGCATCCTGAAGGATCGCGAACCGGAGCCGTCGGGCGAAGAGGGCCGTCAGGACGTGAGAATCGTCCAGGCGCTCTACGAGTCGGCCGCGACTCGAAAAGCGGTCCGTATTCCACCCTTTGAGCCGTCGAAGAGGCCGACGGGGCGGCAACGGATCTCACGCGCTGGCGTACGGAAGCCCAAACTGGTAAAAGTTCAGAGTGCCAGCGAGGACTGACATGGCGAAGCGCCCCGCCCTCCCTCCCAGCCAGCGAGCGAGCAGCGGCAGCCGTCGTCCCCCGTCAGCGGAACGACCCCTTAATAAGCTTCTCGCCAAGCTGCCTCCTGACGAATATCAACGACTGCGGCCGCTGTTGGGTACCGTCCCACTCAAGTTCAAACAGATCCTCCACCGGCAGGGGGAGAAGATCGACACCATTTACTTCCCTGCGGGCGGGGTGTGCTCCATCACCAGCACCATGACGGACGGCCGAATGGTCGAGGTAGCGACCGTGGGCAATGAAGGCATGGTAGGCAGTACGGCTTTCTTCGGCGAGGACGTTCATCCGGGTGAGTCGATGGTCCAGGTGCCCGACGGGTTCGCCCAGACCATGTCCGTGAGGGTGTTCCGTGCCGAGCTGGATCGGCGGGGTCCGTTTTACAGTCTCGCGGCCCGATACTCGCAGGCGCTGATGTTGCTCATCATGCAGTCCGCGGCGTGCAACAGGCTCCATTCCGTCGAGGAGCGGTGCGCGCGCTGGCTCCTCATGACCCACGACCGGGCTGGCGCGGACCGCTTCAAGTTGACGCAGGAGTTTCTTTCGGTCATGCTCGGGGTGCGCCGGCCAAGCGTCTCGATTGTCGCCAAGACCTTTCACAAAGCCGGGCTGATCGACTACGGGCACAAGCAGATTGCCATCCTCGACCGCAAGGGTCTGGAGGCCACGTCGTGCGAATGCTATCGGGTCATCCAGGCACACTTCGCCCGACTTCTACCTTGAATCTTTCGCGACGCTGAATTTCCATCCGACCCGTACGACACCGTACGGTTTTTAGTTGCTCGCCACCCTATGCTATTGGGTGCGCGTAGGATATATTACCGGCACCGCACATCTGAACCCTGCCGTATGGCTGCGGTCTCATCGACCGTACGTTCCCCCTGGTGTTGATCGCGACTGACAACGCCGATAGCGCCCCCGGACGATGACCGGGTTTACGTATACTCCGCCAATCTCAGCGCTCGGCGGTAACCGGCACACTCTGGTCGTGAGGACCATCATGGATAACGCCAACGACACCGTCAGCCAGATGCGGCAAACGCCGGTCGGCGAAAAAGAAACTCCGGCAGAGATGAATACTCAGATGCCCTCTCGGACCCCCAGCATGGATCCGTGCCGCCGGTGGACCAGGGACATCGGAGAATTGCGAGCGCGCGCCGCGAGAACGAAGCGCCACGCCGTATCGGATTCGGGACTGGCAGATCTACTGGGCGACGCTCTCAAAACCTGCGAGTCGCTCTTGTTTGAACCCGCGTTGCTGCTCAACCTCAGCGCAAAGCATCTCGGCTATCGCGTGCTATTGCACTTTTTCGACCGCCGTGACTCGTTCTGTCAGCTCCTCCAATCGCTCAGTGTTGAACCGCCTCCGGTCCGCGCGTCTCTCGGTCTTCGACCACGTGAGCGCGCGGTTGTCTCGACCGACGTCATCGTCATCCCGCGAACGCCCGGTGACCTGACGATGTGGCTGTGGTTCCTCATGCCAGGCCACGCGGTCAACAGGCGGACGCTAACACCGGGCCGCACCCGGTCGGTATTGTCAACGGTCGACGTGTGTCGCCAGTAGCAGCGTAGAATGCCTGCATGCGGGCTCTCAACGGCGCCTGGGCCGGGGTGACCCTGACAATCGCGGTGGCCTGCACGACACCAACCGCGGACGAATGGCAGTCTGCCGACAGGTGGGCTGCCGAGCGGACGCGGATGGTGCAGCGGCAGCTTCGCGCCCGCAACATCAGGAACCAGCGGGTACTCGACGCGATGGCGCGTGTACCCCGCCACCTGTTCGTCCGGGAACCGTTGCGCGCTGAGGCGTACGGCGACCATCCGCTTCCCATCGGCTACGGACAGACGATCTCGCAACCCTACATCGTGGCGTTCATGTCCGAGGCGCTCGACATCGCGCCGCACCACCGCGTGCTGGAAATTGGCACCGGGTCAGGGTATCAGGCCGCGATTCTTGGCGAACTCGCGCGCGAGGTGTACAGCATCGAGATCATCGAGCCGCTGGCCGATCGCGCCCGACAGACGTTGAGTGATCTGAAGTACCGGAACATCCAGGTGCGCGCCGGCAATGGTTACGAGGGCTGGCCGGCACATGCGCCTTACGATCGCGTCATCGTCACGGCGGCGCCGGATGACGTTCCCCAGCCACTCGTGGACCAGCTCAAAGTCGACGGGCTCATGGCGATCCCAGTGGGCACCGGTGAGCAGGAGCTGCGGATCATGCGCCGGACGCAATCAGGTATGACGACGTTGAGGACGCTGCCAGTCCGCTTCGTCCCCATGACCGGCAAACCCGGCCGCTAGGTCGCTGACGTGCGCGCGAAAACGAGGACCGGGCTCACGCCCGGTCCCCCGTCCCGTCCTCAGAAAATGCGTGAATCGGCCGACGGTCCGGTGAGGACCGCGCCGTTGCCGGGACGGAACGTGCGGGCGCTCGCGGCGCTGGAGTCGCGCGCCTCTTGCGCGGAGACGTATGAAGGCAGCAGTACAGCCCACAGGCTGACCGCGGCGCGCAGGGCGCGGCGTTGAAAGAGTTTCTCCAGTACCCCGGGCTCAACGACAGGGTCTATCCGTATCACACGACCCCGGCCTTCTGGTACCTCTACGAGATCGCGTTCGGTTCTCACCCCAAGGCGTTTCGCCACCCCCTGCCTCTCATGGAGAGCGGCAATACGAGTGCTGAGCGTGCGCGCAGCGGCGTCATCCACTGGGGGCTAGGCATCCGGCTGTGGCGCGATCCGGACGCCCCGACGGAGTCGAAGGTCTGGGCGGAGTCTCGAAGAAGCACAACGTGCCGTTCGATCACGGGTGGCACACCCACACGTATTTCACGACCTACAAGGTGCGGCTGCGCAACGCGAACAAATGGGTCCATCTGCTCGACAAGGGGCGGATGACGAGCCTCGATCATCCCGAGGTGCGCGCGCTGGCGTCGCGGTACGGGGATCCTGATTACATCCTCGCCGAGGATTGGATTCCGGAAGTACCCGGCATCAACGCGCCGGGTAACTACTTGAAGGATTACGCTCCCAATCCGGGCGCCCACGCCCTCAAGATCCTTGACAGGGCGTCGAAGGGGACGTACGAGCACTACTTCCCGAAATCCCCGAGCCGGAGTAGTACGGCAGCGACGACCGGTCGCACGAAGGCAGGACGTTGAATGTCTCCTTAGGGGCGACATGTTGCACACCCTGCGATCACAGAAACGCCGCGGCGCGACTGGAAACCCTTCCCGACGGCCAACTTGCAACAACCGCCGGGCTGAGCTTAGGCTGGCATGAGCGGTGCTAGGCTGGAT
>JAIVJE010000417.1 GCA_020200195.1 Acidobacteriota bacterium
TTCCTGGATCCGGCGCGCAAGGTCAGTGTGCTCCTGAATCATTCCCGCAGGCAGGTGCGTGCCGAACGAGCGGAGAAACTCCCCTTGGGCGTCCACCGCTTCGATCCAGTCGGCTGGGTCGACGCGCAGCAGCTCCGCCATCCGCTGGTCAGAGAGATCGAGCCCGCTGCGGTTGATCGCATCAAGCGTCGGAACTGTTCCGATGACGGTCTCGACGGCCCCTCCCTGTCCTTCACATCGCTGCAAGATCCATTCGAGCACGCGAAGGTTGTCGCCAAAGCCTGGCCATAGAAACCGGCCGTCACCGCCGGTACGGAACCAATTGACCCGGAAGATCCTTGGTGGCGACTTCAACCTTCGTCCGATCTCCAGCCAGTGGGCGAAGTAGTCCCCCATGTTGTAGCCACAGAACGGGAGCATCGCCATCGGATCACGGCGCAGGACGCCAATCTTGCCGGTCGCGGCCGCGGTCGTCTCGGACGACAGCGTTGCTCCGAGGAACGTGCCGTGCTGCCAGCTGCGCGACTGATACACCAGCGGAACGCGGCGCTGGCGCCGCGCGCCAAAGAGGAACGCGTCAATCGGCACGCCCTCTGGATTGTCGAATTGCGGAGAGAGCGACGCGCACTGCACCGCCGGCACGGTAAAGCGGCTGTTCGGATGCGCGGCCTTTTCACCGGACGCCGGCGTCCATGGACGCCCCTGCCAGTCAAGCGCCTCTGCGGGCGCCGGGTCGTCATGCCCTTCCCACCACGGCGTGTCATCGCGACGCAACGCCACGTTCGTGTAGATCGTGTTGCGCTGGATCATCTGGAAGGCGTTGGGGTTGGTGTGGCTGCTCGTCCCCGGCACGACACCGAAGAATCCAGCTTCCGGGTTGACGGCCCACAAGCGGCCGTCGTCGCCCGGACGGAGCCAGGCGATGTCGTCGCCGACGGTCCATGCCTTCCAGCCAGGCATCGATGCCGGCGGCACCAGCATCGCCAGATTTGTCTTGCCACACGCCGAGGGGAACGCGCCGCCGATGTACCGCGTGCGCCCGTCCGGGCTCTCGAGCCCCAGGATCAGCATGTGCTCCGCAAGCCACCCTTCGTCGCGTGCGAGCCAGCTGGCGAGCCGCAGCGCCATGCATTTCTTGCCGAGCAGTGCGTTTCCGCCGTAGCCCGAGCCGATCGACCAGACCGTATTCTCTTCGGGAAAATGGACGATGAAGCGGCGCTCGGGGCTCAGATCGCCCACCGAATGCAGGCAGCGTGTGAAATCGTCCCCTTCGACCAGCGCATCGAGCGCGATCGTGCCGACACGCGTCATGATCCGCATACTCAGGACGACGTAACGGCTGTCGGTGATTTCGACGCCGACTTTGGAGAAACGCGATCCGGGGGGGCCCATCAGGAACGGAACCACGAACATGGTCCGGCCCTTCATCGCGCCGGCGAACAACGGTGTCAACTTGGCGCGCGCGTCATCAGGCGCCATCCAGTTGTTGTTCGGTCCGGCATCGTCCTGATTGACGGTGCTGACGAACGTCAGGTGCTCGGTGCGGGCAACATCGTGTGGTGCGCTGCGGTGGAGGTAGCAACCGGGACGCTTCTGCTGATTGAGCTCGAGCAGCTCCCCGGAGGCGAGGCACTCACGGATGATCTCGGCGCGCTCGCCCTCGGAACCGTCGCAGTACACCACGCGGTCTGGCGCGGTGATGCTGCTGATTTCCTCGACCCAACGGCGGATGGCGGGATGCCGATCGATGCCATGTGGGGCCTTGGGAGACGTCTCAGACCGTAACATCCGGGAATCGTAGCATACGGTGATGAGTGCGCTGCGCTGACGCTGCGTCGAAGGACAGCCGTTGATTACGCCGTCGGGCGTAGCGGGGGCAGGACCGCCTCGATGCGGCTGCGCGCTACCTCCAGCCACGGCGGCAGCACCAGCGTTTCACCCAGGTGTGCGGCGTCTTCGTCGACCGCAAAGCCCGGGCCTTCCGTCGCCAGTTCGAACAGCACGCCGCCCGGCTCCTTGAAGTATACCGACTGGAACCAGAAGCGATCGATCACGGGCGTCGGATGCAGACCGGCCGCTTCCACGCGCGCACGCACGGCGAGTTGATGTTCCTCGTCGTCGACCCGCCAGGCGAGATGATGCACGCTCCCGACGCCCGACGCGCCGCGTCGCGCGTCCGGCGCGTCCCGCACGTCGATCACGCCCGCATAGTTCTTGAAGCCGTAGCGCATCCAGCCGCGCGCGGCGCCAAGCTGCGTGAAACCGAGCAGGTCCGTGATGAAAGTGGCGGTCGCGGCCTGCTGCCGTTCCCAGAGTTGAGCGCCGAAGAGGCCGCGAATCTGGCGTTCACCCAGAACGGGTCCGCCGTCCCACGGCGTGAACCTGCGGTGCGGAGCGGATGCCGGCTCGACGAGGGCGAGACGCAGCCCGTGCGGGTCAGCCAGCGGCACCGTTCTGTCCCCGAATCGCGTCTCGAGACTGTCGACACGCACGCCGTACTTTTCCAGGCGCGACGTCCAGTACTCGAGACTGCCGCGAGGGATTTCGAGTGCGACTTCCGTGGCCAGCCCATGCCCCATCCGGGAAGGGGCCATCTGTGCCCAGGGGAAGAACGTCAGGTCGGTTCCCGGGTGTCCCTCGGCGTCGGCATAGAACAGATGGTAGGTGCCGGGGTCATCCTGGTTGACACTCTTCTTGACGAGGCGCATCCCGAGAATGCCGGCATAGAAGTCGAGGTTCTCCTGCGCCGGGCCGGCGATCGCGGTGATGTGGTGCAGCCCTTTTACGCCGTGCATGCGGCCGCTATCTCCATCCAGCGATTGTAGTGCCAGGGGGCACTCAAGCGTCTGCCGGCCGGACGAGTGACTGTGGGAAGGTTCACGGGACGGCGCAACACCGCGCGCGATGTGCCCGGCCTCAGGCCGACTGGTTGGCCCGGTAGCGGGCGACGTGGATCGCGGCTTCCGACCCCGTAGGGTGGATCGTCCCGTTGAACGACGCCCCCTCTTGCATCTGCACCCGCGGCGAGGTGATGTGCGCGTGCACTTCGCACTGTGGGCCGAAACGTACGCCTTCCACGGCGGCGAGGGTCCCACCGGCGCGTCCAAGAACGGTGATGGCGTTGGCGGTCAGCTTGCCCGAGGCGTTCGCGCCGGGGGCTATCGTGAGGTGGCCCTTCCCCAGCACCAGCGTGCCGTCGAAGTGTCCTTCGACCGTCAGATCCTCGTCTGCGTACAATTCGCCCCTGATCGCAAAGCTCGAACCAATCGTCGCGGCCATATGGTCAGTATACCGAGAGGAGCGACGCTTGCGGCATGCCTATCTGAAAATATCGTCGAGGTGCTCGGGCGGTGATCACCGCGGCCAGCCGCTCACCGGGAGGCCGGGCGTTATCTTGAGCGCATTCTGGTAGTACAGCTTTCTCAGCACCGCGTCTGGCAATCCCATCCCATACATCTTGTACATGGCGTGGTAGTCGCGGTAGTAGTCGAAATACTCGTCCGTCGTCTCGAACACGCGCCAGTAGTACGGGTATTCGCTCGGTTGATACGCGTCTTTCCCGAACAGGATGCGATCCTGGTACTTCGTGAAGAACTCCCGCGAGGCCCGTGGCTGTCGGCCAAACTCGTACAGGACGGCGCCGACCTCCACGTAGACGTTCTGGAGCTTGTCGAGGAAACGAGAGGCCCGTCCCAGGTCATTGCCGTGCCAGGCAAAGTGAGCCGCAATGAAACGCGTCTTCGGGTTGCGCGAGAACATGCGATCCCGCTCGTTCATCAGCTCCTCGAAGCGGGGAAACTTCTCGGGAGGATATGCTCGACCGGGGAAAATGCCCAACTCGAGCCAGCGTTCGTTCCTGAAGTCGATCGGGTCGAAGAACTGCGCCGGG
Organism: Acidobacteriota bacterium; assembly: GCA_020200195.1. Classification (GTDB taxonomy): domain Bacteria; phylum Acidobacteriota; class Vicinamibacteria; order Vicinamibacterales; family 2-12-FULL-66-21; genus JAIVJE01. Next base: position 3,890 of record JAIVJE010000417.1, read on the forward strand.
TCCGCGATGTGAATGACCACCGGTAAATTCATGCGCGCACATACCTGCCACACGGCGTCGAGGTCGGGGTCATCGACCTTCAGGCGTGAACCATCTGCCTTGCGAGCGTGCAACCCCAGGCCCTTGGTCACCTTGAGGCCGATCGCTCCGTCCTTGATCGCCTGCTCGAGCTCCGCGGCGGCCTTCTCCTTCCAACCGGGCCCTCCCGCGCCGTCCCAGTTCACATTGGCGAATACGCGAAAGCGATCCGCGTAGGGACTGCTCTTGATGACTTGTACATTGCGCCTGAGACCGTCGCCGCTGCCGCCAGTGAGGTTGACCAGGACCCGGAGGTTCAGTGCGTCCATATCCTTGATCAGCTGCGGCATGTTCTCGGCGGTCG
>JAIVJE010000418.1 GCA_020200195.1 Acidobacteriota bacterium
CCTGATCGATGAACGTCTGCTTGATGCCCGCAATGCACTCGAGGTTTGCCAGCCCTTCGGGCGAATGGTCGCCGGACGGTATTCGGACGTGCAGGCTGTTCGGGAGCGTGCGGGCAACTTCATCACCGTTCTCCGGTGGCGTCACAGGGTCGAGCACGCCCGACGTAATGAGCGCCGGGACCTGTGACGCGACCGCCGAGCCGGTCCACGATGGCGCCGGACCGCCGGGCCACACGCCACACGCGGCGCGCTGCTGCCTGACGCGATAACCGCCCAGATAGGTGCCTTGCTCGCGATCAGCCGCGTCGGCCGGGACGCGCGGCACATCTTCCGTGCAGGTGATCGAGAGATACAAGCCGTCGAACGTGCCGTCTCCGCGGTGACGGCGCAGATACTCGGCGATCGGCGCGTAGTTGCCCGAGAACGCCTGGTGCAGATACAGCGGCACGCGCGCGGCATGGCGTGAGGAGTAAGTCATATACCGGATGGCTTCCGCAACGTTGTCGCGAGAGATCGTGACGGCAATCGGCGGATTGCCGATGGTGGTACGAACAGGGCCTCGCTCGAGTCGTTCGAAGACGGCGCGAGTCTCGTCGCGGATCTGCGGGAATGCTGCGGCGCACACTGAATCGGCACCGCATTCCGTCAGGAGATCGTCGAGTGCGCGCTGCGCCAGCCAGCCGAACGTGGCCGGGATGCCGACCGATGGCGGCACGGCGCCATCCAACATCACGGTACGGACGTTGGCCTCGTATCGCCTGACGTACTCCATGGCGAGCCGCGTGCCGTACGAGCCGCCGCTGAGATTAATCTGGCCGTAGCCGAGCGCCGCGCGAACATCTTCGAGATCCGCCACGGATGCCGCGGTCGTGTATTGCGTCAGGTCCGCATCCCGTGCGAGCTCCTCGCGGCACCGCCGCACACGCTCAATCGGCATAAAGTCGTCGAAAAAGCTCTGCGCGTCCTCGGCCGGGCCGTAGAAGCGGCAGTCGAGGCGGTGCGATCCACCGGTCCCGCGCTGATCGACGAAGACAAGATCGCGGCGCGAGCGGAATGCGCCACCGGTGATGCCGGGATCGCCCAGAATCTCTGTTGCGGCCTGTCCGGGACCACCCGCGAGAAAGAAAATAGGATCGGCGGCCTTGTGGGTATGGTCGCTCGCTGGGAGCACGACGATGCGCAGGCGGATGATGCGGCCAGCCTCTCGGGTTGTCGCGCCCTCGCCGCGACGCTCGGGCACAGTCAGGCTGTAGCAGCGGGCGGTCCGTCGGGCGGCACCGTCACATGGCAGCTCGACCAGCCCCGTGCGACTCCGCTCGCCGCTGGCAGAGCAGCCCGACAATGCGATGATGAGTACCGCCAGGGCACGACGCATGGGGCATTTTGCCACGGGTGCCGCAGCAGTTCCGCAGGCCTGCTCCTATTTGCCGTTTTGCTGCGACCCGGGCTCGAGCAGCACGGTCTTGCCATCCTGGTACAGCGCGGTATACCGTCCGTCGCGGATTTCCAGCGCGGATGCACGCCCGCCGGGATAGTGGGAGGACAGCATGCCGGTATCGATCAGGAAGACCTGGGAGGAGAACCGCGGCGTAATGCGCGCGCTCCCCATCGGTGTGTGGCCAACGACCACGTGCGCGGCCCGGTAGCGGCTGAGGATCTTCTTCATCTGCGGTGTGCCCTCTTCCGATGGCCACGTCGCATATCCCCGAAACCAGAGCGGGCCGTTCGGATTGATTACGTACCACGCCCCCATCTTCATCAAGGCGTCGAGGTCGAGCAGCTCGGGCCGGGTGAGCAACGTGCCGCCCGCCATGTCCTCCGCCTGCGGCCCCTGCGCGACCACGGCGGCGAGCTCGGCCCGCGCGGCTTCGAGCGTCTCCTGCAGGGTAAACGACGGGAGTATCAGCTTGCGATCCGCCATCATCTTCCGCGCCCGATCGTACGTGCCGATCTCCTTTCGAATGCGCTCGTTCAGCTGATCCAGCTTGCCGGGTGCCATGTCCGGCTGGAGACCGCCGTGCAGGAAGATCGTGTCCCCGATCTGTGTGACCACGTCCTTCGCCCGGAGCCACTTTCCGTAGGTGCCGTGCGGTTCGAACGCCTCGCGGTACTCGATCCAGCCGAGCGGATGTGCCGCCATCCACGTCTCGCGCGCGGGCGGCGCGTACACGTCCGGTTGTGATCGCAGCGCCACCACGCGCGCGGCGTTCAGTTTCACCCGCGCCGTATACGCGGCTTCGCGGCGTTCCTCCGACTTACTGTCGGCGAAGGTCGCGTAGATGGCCGGCGTCACATCGCGCGTCTCGCCGAGCACGTTCATCGACTCGTGGTTCCCCATCAAGGGCACGACGCGCCCGCCTGCCGCCCGCGCGCGCGACTCGAGGTCCATCAGGAGATCCATGACCTCGCGCACGTTCGCGCCGCGATCGGTGAAGTCGCCGGTCTGAACCAGCGTGGCATCGCCGCCGATCCACGCACCTTGATCGTCGATGAGGCCTGCGGTTTTCAGGATGGCGCGAAAGGCATCGGCGTCCCCGTGGATGTCGCCAATCGCGATCACGCGCGAGGGTGACGCCGCGGGCGCTCGAGACGCTGCACCGACGGAGGCGTATGCGGACAACGCCAGGGCGAGCACGCACGTCCAGGCGACCGACGGCAAGATCAGCCGCTTCCTGACGGCTGGCGGGTAAAAGCGCATGGATCCTCTACAAGATTACCGGATGAACACGTCGGACTCGCCCCGGGCGGCCACCATCTTCGCGATCTCGGCCCGCATCTTGTCGCGGCGGGCGATGATCGCGTCGACTTCCTTCTTTCCGATCCACTGGCTGAGCACCGGCTGGAGCTGCTCCTTGGTCAGACCATCGACCTGGCTCCAATAGTCGCGGTCGATACGCCTCATCGTCCCGACGAGATCCTTCGTCGAGGTAAACGCCCTGGAATGATCGATCAGAATGAGATGGTACTCTCCATCGTACAAGAGATTGCCCTGATTGCGATCGTCGTTCGCGATCAGCACGTCGAACATCTTCATCCGAACCACTTGCCGATTCCATGCGTCGACGTCCGGACCGGCGACCGGGTCGCTGATCTTCCATCCCTTGACGTTCTCGACCCACTGGACCGCCGCACCCGTGCGGCCGTCGTGACGCCTTTCGACCGCCGGCGGCACCATCTGCATCCTGAGCACCTTGTCGAGCTCGTAGGCGGCGATCTCCGCCTTGTAGCTGTCCCAGAACCCGCGGTGCATCCCGGGCGACAGCGGCTTCCAGGCGATGCTCGCGACCGGTCCGCCGGGTGGGAAGAAGCCCCGCTTGGGCTTGGTGACGCCGATCGGCACGTCTTTCATGCTGACGATTGGCGCGGTGCGAATGAACTCCTCGACCTCCGCTTCGCGGCCAATCCACGTCTTGGCGCAGGCCGACGCCGTGGCGGCCTGACTCTCGCTGCGGTGCCATCGAGGGGCACTGCTGGCGCCGAGATAGCCGTTCGCACCCAACCACGCGACCGACACGCACACGAGGACGAGACGGTGTCGTACGCTCATGACCCCTCCGCTCAAGAAGTGTATGGCCTATGATACGGCGGCCGCGCGCGAGATCAAGGCCGCGCTCACCAGCACCTACCTGCCCGAACCGGCCGGCGGCGCGCCGTCAAAAGCCGAGATGGTCTCAATGATGACCCGAGTCGCCTCGACGAAAAAGGGCCTGGGAATCCGCTCGGCGGTATCGCTCGGCTTGTGGTAATCCGGATGGTCTTCCACACCGAAATACAGAAACGGGATTCCCGCGGCGTGGAACGGTCCGTGGTCTGAGGCATTGGTCCAATCGTGACCTGGTGGGGCTCCCGGCACCGCACGGTCGTGGCCGAACTGGACGATGATGTTCCGGCCCCGGGCGATCGCGGCCACCGGTTCTCTGAGCTGTGGGTAATGCGCGGTGCCGGCGACGAACAGCGTGTTCTGATCTCCACGCGACACCATGTCCATGTTCACCATCAGCGCGACCCGCTTCAGATCGACAGGCGGCGTCGCGACAAACGCCTTCGCCCCCTGCAGGCCTGATTCCTCGGCGTCGAATGCGACGAACACCATCGATCGCCGTGGCCGTTCCCTACTGAAGTGCTCCGCCGCCGCGAGCAGCGCCGCCACGCCTGACGCGTTGTCGTCCGCGCCGTAGTAGATCTTGCCGACGCGAAGCCCGAGATGATCGTAGTGCGCTCCGATTACGATGAAGCGGTCCTGTTC
>JAIVJE010000136.1 GCA_020200195.1 Acidobacteriota bacterium
GTCGAGCTCGTCGGTCTCGACACGTTCGATCCCGCTACGATGGATGTGGATCATCGACGTGGAGACGATGTTCCCGCGTGGTTCGTGGACGCCGACTACAACGGCCTCTGCTTCCACGTGTCTCAGGCCTTCTTCCCCCGCACGGGCGCGTGGAACGATCTGCGGAAGGCGCTGAAGGGGGACTACGACGACAGCGTGTGGGACCACCTGGCCGGCACGAAGAGCGCTCCTTTCGAGATAGGTGAACACCGCCAGGTCGCCGTCAAGGTGATCGACGACCGTGGCAACGAACTGCTCGTCGTCCGAAAGCTGGGCGAGTCGTGATCAGAAAGGTCCGGCAGACGACATCGCTCCTTCAGACGATCGGTGCATGGTCGCTGGCACTGAGACGTTGGAAAGAGCTGAACAACCCCGAAGTGCGTGAGAAGCTCAGGGCCTTCGGCCGATGACCGACTTCGAAGTCCCGACCCCAATCGTCTGTTCTCCCTACGAGGAACCTGACAAGCATTGGTTTCTGCAGGAAGGCGTGCCGCCCGAGCTGCGGCCGGACCGGCGGCCGGCCATGTACTTCTACCATCCGCCGTCCGGCCCGGAAGCCGCCGCGGATGCACCCACCGGCATCGCCATCGAGCTGAAGCTCGTCAATCTGGTGCGCACCCGCGTGAAGCAGTGGCGCGCCGAAGGCTGGCCCGGGGTGAGTGGGACGACGCTGGAGTTGCTCGAGTACTGGCGAAGGGACGGCAGGCAACAGCGGTTGTTCTTCGCCCAGCTCGAGGCAACGGAGACGATCGTCTTTCTCACCGAAGCGCGACGCGATTACCTCCAGGGCATCGACGTGCCCCTCGACGAGCCGAGCCTGGACCGGAAGGCCGACGGTGTCCAGGCCTTCCGGCGTTACGCCGCGAAGATGGCGACCGGCAGCGGCAAGACGACGGTGATGGGAATGCTCGCGGCATGGAACATCCTCAACAAGGTTCATCGTCACGCAAACGCCGCGTACTCGGACGTTGTGCTAATCGTCTGTCCGAACGTGACGATTCGCAACCGACTCGCCGAGCTCGATCCGCACGTTGGCGATGCCAGTCTGTACCGCACGCGCGACCTGGTACCGGCGCACCTCATGCCTGACCTCGCGAAGGGGCGTGTCCTCGTCACGAACTGGCACGTGTTCGAGCCCCACTCGATGCAGGCGGGTGGGGTCAGCGCGCGTGTGCTCAAGACGGGTGTGCGCAAGCGCATCAGGGAGTTCATCACGATCGGACCCAAGACGACTGTGGCGCGCGGCAAGCGTTACGTCACGCAGGACGAGTTCGAGCGCCAGCGTGCCGCCGGGCTCATCGACGTGCTCGAGGAGGAGCTCGACGCGACCGGTAACCTGAAGCGGGTGTTCATCGAGGCCGAACGATACGTAGAAAGCGACGCCGCCGTAGTGAACCGCGTGCTTGGCCGTCAGGCAGGCAGTAAGCAGAACATCCTCGTCTTCAATGACGAGGCGCACCACGCCTACCGCATTCGCAAGCCTGAGCCTGACGCCGATGAAGAGGACGTCTTCGGCGAGAGGCTCGAGGTCGATGAGTTCTACAAAGAAGCCACGGTATGGATCGAGGGGCTCGACCGGGTCCACAAGCTACGTCGAATCAACTTCTGCGTAGACCTGTCGGCCACACCGTATTATCTGGGCCGAGTAGGGCAGGATGCCAACCGCCCGTTCCCATGGGTGGTGAGCGACTTCGGTTTGACGGACGCTATCGAATCTGGTTTGGTCAAGATTCCGCAACTCGCCGTGCGCGATACGACCGGCCGCGAGATTCCGGGATATTTCAACATCTGGCGCTGGATCGTTCCGCAGTTGACCGCGCCGGAACGAGGCGGCCGTCGGGGATCGGTGAAACCTGAGGCGATTCTGAAATGGGCGAGCACGCCGATCGCCATGCTCGCGGGTTTGTGGGAAGAGCTGCGCGCCGAGTGGGAGTCTCAGAAAGACGACCCACGCCCTCCGGTCTTCATCATCGTCTGCAAGAACACCGCAATCGCGAAAGTGGTCTTCGAGTGGTTGGCCGAGGATCGGCCGCCTGTCGGAATCCCGAAGGCCAACGTTCAGGGCTTTCGGAATACCGCGGAACGTACGAATACGATACGTGTCGATTCGAAGGTCGTTCACGAGACGGACTCCGACCAGCCCAAGAGCGACGAGGCACTGTGGATGCGTCTGACGCTCGATACGGTGGGGAAGACGGACTGGCCGTACGACCGTGTCGGGCGCCCCATCTATCCGGAGGGCTTCGAGGAGCTGGCGCGGAAGCGTCCGGGGGAGCCTTTGCACCCACCGGGACGTGACGTGCGATGCATCGTGAGCGTCGGCATGTTGACGGAAGGCTGGGACTGCAACACCGTCACTCACATCGTGGGGCTGCGACCGTTCATGTCGCAACTGCTGTGCGAGCAGGTGGTCGGCCGGGGCCTCCGCCGCCGGACGTACGACGTCGGCGAAGATGGTCGGTTGACGGAGGAGGTCGCGAAGGTGTTCGGCGTCCCCTTCCAGGTGGTGCCTTTCAAGACGAACGCGAAGGGTCCATCACAGCCGCGCGTCAAGCGTCATCATGTGTACGCGCTTCCGGCGCGAGCGAATCTGGAAATCCGTTTTCCACGGGTCGAAGGCTACCGGCAGGCGGTCCGCAACCGAATCTCGGTCGACTGGTCCGACGTGCCGCCGCTGTGGCTGGACCCGATGAAGATACCGCCCGAGGTGCAGATGAAGGCCGCGCTATCGACCAACGCCGGACGCCCGTCGCTGATGGGACCCGGGCGGCTCGAGAACGTCGATTTGAATCCCTATCGCGCCGGCAGGCGTGAGCAGGAGCTGGTCTTCCAGCTCGCCCGTGACCTGGCGCGCGAGTACCTGGCGAGTCCCTCGTGCGAGGCGCCGCCCCAGGTGCTGTTCCCCCAATTGGTTCGTATCGCCGAACGATTCGTGACAGACGTCGTGCGGCCCGTCCCACCGGCCCACCGGCTCGATCTGTTCCTTTCGCCGTACTACGGATGGGCGATCGAGCGTCTGGTCTCGGCCATACGGCCGGACATGTCTGAAGGGGAACCGCCGGAAATTCCGCGCTATGAGTCGTCGCGCGGCCCGGGATCCACCGCCGAGGTCGATTACTGGACGAGCAAGGACGTGCGGGAGGTCGTCCACAGTCACCTCAATTACATCGTGGCGGACACCAAGGTCTGGGAGCAGTCCGCCGCCTACATCCTCGATACGCACAGCGTCGTGGAGTCATTTGTCAAGAACGCCGGTTTGGGTTTTGCAATCCCGTATCTGCACAATGGCCGGGTCCACGACTACCAGCCGGATTTCATCGCCCGCCTGGCCGTGGCCCCACAGACCCACCTGATTCTCGAGACCAAAGGATTTGACGACCTGGCGGAGGTGAAGGCGGCGGCGGCCGAGCGATGGGTCGCTGCCGTCAATGCGGACGCCCAGTTCGGACGGTGGGAGTACGTCATCGCGAGATCGGTTTCGGACGTGCGCAAGCAGCTCGATCGGAGGATCCCGTCCGTCGCCGATGCGTCTGTCCTGTCAAAACCCAGGACCTGATCATCATTCGGACTTGGACGGGTCGAAGGCGTTCGCAGAGGCGAACCAGCACGCGGCGCTCGTCGTTCGATGAACGTTAACAGTGTGGAAGTCAGACTACTCGTTCTAATCGCGCTGCTCTTTGGCTCAGGCGCAGCTGCGCTGACCTATCAGGTCCTCTGGCTGCGACTGCTGGCGCTCGTCTTCGGCGTGACGGTGTACGCCGCGACCGCGGTCCTGGCAAGCTTCATGGCGGGTCTTGCACTTGGAAGTGCACTGGCTGGGCGGCTCGCGGATCGGGTCCGCTCACCGCTGCGGTGGTTCGGCCTCGTCGAGATCGGCATCGGTGGGCTGGCGTTCGCCACGCAGTGGCTGTTCGCGGCTGCAACCCCCATGTACATCCACCTGCAGGCGTGGCTCCCACACGGACTCCTGGCTCAGAGCGCCCTTCGCTTCATTGGGTCATTCATGGTGTTGCTCGGGCCGACGACGCTCATGGGGATGACGCTGCCGCTCGCGCTCAAAGCGGCCGTGGGACCGGCCACACACAGCGGCAGGCGAATCAGCGTCCTCTACGCCGCGAACACCGCGGGGGCCGTCGCTGGGGCGCTGATGGCCGGATTCTATCTGGTCGGAACGCTCGGCATCGCCACGTCGTTCCGCTT
>JAIVJE010000137.1 GCA_020200195.1 Acidobacteriota bacterium
GAATGAGGCGCATCGGCGAGGTTACCGTCCGGGGGCCACGGTGCCCTGGCCGGGTGCGTCACCGCCGAGCTCGAGCCGGGATTGTTCGGCGGCGCGCTGTTCGCGCGGGGTCGCCTTTCGGCGACTGCCGGGTCGTCGCGTCTGCAGCTTGAACCAGTAGTCGAGGAGCTTCTCGAGATAATCTGCTGCCTGGCCAGTCTGATCGTTGAACGCGATCGTCTCTTTGCCGATCAGGATCGCCGCGTACGTGAGCCTCGCCTCGAGACTCTTCGAGGCGTGCTGATAGTCCGGGTGAAGCGAGTTGGCCTGCACGATGCCGTTCACAAAGCGGCTGTGAGCCCGTGCGTCGTTCTCGAACGCGACTTCCTTGTAGCCGATCCGCCGCCCGCGGGTAGACGCGGCCTCCCCCGGCGCGGCCGGCGTCGACCGCGCCCGGCGCTTCGCGCTCTGCCGGCCGGCCGGTGATCGCGGTGCCGGCACGGGCCTGGTCCGCCGGGCGAGCCCTCCCGGTAGCGCCAGATCGCGGAACTCGTCGAGATCCAGGATGTCCCTCGCGAGCCGGATTGCGCGCGCCTCGATATCGGAGGCTACCTGCGCGCGCCGCTCGGCCAGATGCTCCTCGACCTCGCTCTCGAGAGTCGGCCGATATCGGTCCAGCAGATCCAGCAACGCGATCCAGTCGTCGTTCTCCTCGAACTGGGAACGCGCCGGTGACGGTGCCAGGAACTCAGCATCGATGTGGCCTCGTACGTGACCGTGGGTGTAAACGCTGTCCTCGAGTCCATACGCATTGGCCGCCCGCAAATCGTCGACCACGGCGACTCCGCGGTGGCGAATCGCGACTTTGCCCCGGCCGCCCGGATCGAAGTACAGATCGAGCCGGACCTCGCGGCGCGGTCGCCCGGGGAGGACCGCGACCTTGAACTCCGTGAGCAACGGCGGCAGGCGCAGGCGCGGCGGGAACACCGCGAACTGCGCGGTGCCCGCGACGACGTGGATCGTCAGCCAACCCTCGCGGAGATACGCGTCGAACTTCTCGCCGAGCACGCGCGCCAGCGCGTCCGGGGCAAGGGGGCCGCGTGGACGCATCGGATCCAGCGTCAGTTCGGAGATCACCACGCGCAGACCCGGTACCTGCAGACGGTCTCTTGCAAGCGCCGTCTCCACGATAGCTTCGTCAGCGCCTTCCTTCAGCACGACGCGGAGCGTATCGGACGCCGCGCTCTTGCGGCTCAGAAAGGTGCACCGGCGTCCGAGCTGCTGGAAACTGAACATCCCGATGCCCAGCCGGCCGATGGTCTCCGCCCCCTCGGCGCGCTTCGCGGAGTCCGCCACGCGCTGCAGCGCGCGTTCGAACTCGCCGCGCGTCATTCCATACGGGTACTCGACGACGATCTGGCGGCGATCGAGCTTGAAGATGACGTCGCAGCGATCGAGCGCGGTCCCCTGACTGCGGGCTTTCACATGCTCGTCAATGGCGTTGCTGACGTGCTCTTTGAGCGCGTCCGCCGGGTTGCGATAGAGCGTGCCGAGCCACCGCAGCGCGTGGCCGACGTGGAGCTGGATGGGAATGCGTTGCGCCATCCGGGCATTCTACGGGACCGCGTCGTCGCGACGAAAGCGGCGGCGGCCGGGCCGAGGCTCACAGCCAAGTCCGCGTCGCGCGCTGCAAGGCTGGACGACAGCACAACAGGATGGGTTTCGCACGCGGGGAATCACGCGCCGTCCGTGTCTTGTGGACCTGACGGTCCGGCGGCCAGCAGCGCTCGCTCCAGCAGGTCGGCCACGTGCAATTCGTCGGCACATTCGCGCAGGTACTTCAGATCGAGCCCGTTACCTTGGACCACTAGGATCCCGAGTACGTCGCGCCATTGTCGGTCCGACACTTCGTGACCCAGGCGAAACCACCGCAGCTTCTGCAGCAGAATATCCTCGGGAGTGTAGATGTACAGATGCTGCTCCGGACTGGTCCCCACTTGCACCCGGCAGCGACGATCCATCTGGCGTTCGTCGATCTGAGTGCCTCCCATGATGAAGAGATCCACCTTGATGCCCGTTGGCCGATGGATCAGATTCGCGCTCGTCTGCTGGCGAATTGCGCGTCGAATGGCACCCTGGTCCGCATGGAAATCAGGTCCGAGAGCTTCGAGGAACGAATCGACCGCCTCGTCGGCCATCGCGACCACGATGTCGACGTCGAGCGTGGAGCGCGGCTCGCCGCTGATCGAGCTGGCCACGGATCCCCCGACCACGTGGCGGATGCTGCCCGCGTCGAGCGCGCGGGCGACGAGCAGCGCCACCTGGATCAGATCGCCGGGCACCGTCAGAGCCCCAGCAGATCGGCAGCGTCGGGATACACGGCGCGAACGAGCTCGGGTCCCATTTGCAGGACTGCGAGTCGGAGGAAACACTCGCGTTCAGAGGCGGCGGGGTGGCGGTGGCGGATCCCCGCCAGCGCCAGCGCATGGGCGACCCGGGTGGCATCGCTCACGAGCCGCGCCTTCTGGAGCGGCGACATGCCGCGCCAAATCTCAATCTGGATTCGCTCGGTCTCCGAATCGGTGTCCTGAGAGAGGACCGCCGGCGGCTGGCGTCGCCGCGTGCCGCGCGAGGACGAAGCGCAAAGGTTGTCAGGCGCGAGGTCTTCGTCCATGCGGTTTCATTCCACGAGTTCCCGGATCCGAGCGGCTTTCCCGGTGCCCACGCCGTCGACCTGCATCAGCGCTCCTGCGTCGGCGGTCATCGCGCGTTCGACGGAGCCGAACTGCGTCAGGATGCGCTGTGCCAGGGCGGGACCGATACCCGGCAGGCCCTGAAGGACGTGCAGCCTGCGGGAGGCCAGACGCTTCGGTTTCCGATCGTATCGCTTGAGCGCGCCGCGATCCTCGCGTCCCACCTGTTGCGCGATGAAGCGAAAGAGGCGCAGCGAATCCTCCGGAGTCCGCGCACGGATCAGCGGCAGCCGCCACATCACCGCCAAGGACGCTATCGCCCCCTGGATTGCGTCCGGGTGCACGTCCGGCAGGCGCGCCGGCCGCGGCCCTTCGAGCAGGATTACGGGCCGGTGCGAGCTGCGTGCGAGCGCGGCAGCCTGCGGGAACAGGCGGCCATCAATCAGTGAGGTGACGAAGTCGGCGTAAGTCTTCCGTTCGACGATGACGCGGCCACCGAGCAGGTAGTCGCCGACGGCCAGGCGGCATAGTCGTACGTCGAAGGCGCCGCACGCGTGCGCAAGGTCGGGCAGGCGCGCCGCGCGCTCCCGTGAATCGATGTCGAGCTTCCACCGCGGCTCCGGAGCGGCCAAGGTCATCCCGCGGTGGACGATGCCATCGTCGGAAGATGGGTGTCAAGGCGAAGACCGTTGCGAGCTCCCGCTTCTTCACGACCGATCGCGACCCGCTCGACGAGATGCGTCATCGCTCGAGCGCGGCGACCTTGACCCGGCGGGCGCGTCGGAGGAAGGGATCCCAACGGGATGCCGGTTACGCGCTGAGAGGATGGCGCCACCGAAGCCCCTTGAAGCGTGCAAAGTCGCTGTCGGTCGTGATCAGTTCGCAGCCGTGCTCGATGGCCAGCGCCGCAAGGTAGGCATCGGCAACCAAGGGACCCTGGATGCTCGCACAAAGGTCGACGAACAGGTCCCAATGTCGCCGACTTGGCGTGACCAGAATGGCCCGTGACGACTCGACGAGCCGCTGACAGAACGCGAGCGCTGTCTCCATTGGAGTCGGCGGCGCGAATATCTTGCCGTTGGTCACGATGCGGAGGAAGCTGGCGAGCACGACCTCGGCCACGGCAAACGGCTCATCCGCGTTGGCGAGCGTCGTGAGCCACGCAGCGTAGCGGTCGTGCTCCGGCGCGTCTTCGCGGTGCGCGTAGATGAGAACGTTGACGTCCGGTAGCTGCATCGGCTACGGGCTCGGCGCGAAACGATCGATGTCGTCGGCCTCGACGAGCGACGAGGTCTTGTCGATGTTCTGTCCGGAAAAGCGCCCTCCGGCTCCAAAGGTCACCAATTGGAAGCCATCTTTCCGTTTCCGCGGGGGTGAGGCCTTCATCTGCAGTCGGATCGCCTGCTCGATGAGCCGGCTCACGGATGTGCCCGCTTCTGACGCGCGTTTCTTGAGCTTGGCGAGCAGCTGATCGTCCAACGTGATCGTCGTGCGCATGATGCAGGATCATACCGCATCAGCATCAAGGCATCAATCTGTGGTTCTGGGTGGCAGGCTGCCTCAGCTCCCAGTGTGCCGGGCGTTCGTGAAATGGGACCGGCGCGGCGCTGACAATAATGACGACGTCCAGATCGCTGCCGACGCCCCAGTCCCCTCGCGCGTAGGATCCGAAGTAGCCTACGCGCTCCAACTCGCGCCGGCGCTTCCCCGTTTCTTCCGACCAGGTTTGCAGGGCTGTGTCGACCGCGGCCCGGTCAGGCCATTTGAGCAACGGCGAACTGAATGATCTCACGGGCATACGCGATAGCCTGGTCACTTTGCAGAGGACCATAATGCTCGAACGGCGCGCCTGCGGGGTGGCCGTTCGGATAGCGGGTCGGCACATAGAAGTTGTCGAGCGTGCGCCCTTTCTCGATGAGGTCCGGCGGTGCGCCGACGGGCAGCTCCTGCAGCAGTCGCGCGACGACGTGGCCCCAACTGTCCTGGCCGTGATGGAGATGGACGGCTTTCGCGGCTTTCTCGGCGGCTTGGTGTGCCGCGAAGCAGGCCCACTCGTGGCGGCCGTCGTCGCGGGAGGAGATGGCCTGCTCGAGATCTCTCTGGGCTTGGGCGAGCCAGTCGCGTGCGCGGTTCGGCATGATGTCTTCGGGCGCGTCGCCATTGTCGCACGGCCGCGGATCCGGAGCGAACGGGCGGACCGAATGTGACCAAAAGAATGACCTGCCCTGTCATACGGGGCGTGCAAACTGTTGACGCGGCCGCGATGGCATTAGGGGGCTGGGTGATCGTTGCGATGGTCGGGGGGACGTCCTCATCACATTGTTGTCTACGATCTCGACGACACCGGCGAGCTCGTACTCTCGCGGACCATTCGTGACGGAGAGCCGGATCCGGAGTGGCGCCGGTTTTCCTGTCGCGTGGAAGTGTGGCGGACGCTGCAGACATTGGCGCGGGATCACGGTTGGGTGCCGGCGGGGACCAGTCCGGATTCGAGCCAACCGGAGCAATCGGACGAGCGCCGCGCGGGGACGGATACCAGCTACGAGCCCACCGACTGGGCATTTGCGAAACTCGTGAGCGGTGCGGACGCGGCCGCGGTGGCTGATGGGCTGGAGAGGGCCCTGGCGGCCGGAGCGTGCGGTGCGGACGACCGACGGGTTGACGGGCCGGTCTTCATCCGGGAGGGGTGACACGAGAGGAGTACACCGCGTTCAACCGTGGCCTGAGCGCTCAACTGGTGCGTGAGTTTGTCGCGTTTCTCAGGCG
>JAIVJE010000138.1 GCA_020200195.1 Acidobacteriota bacterium
GCGCATCACCGTCCGGCACCTGCTGACACACACCTCCGGGCTTCCGGACTACACCGACGGCACGATTGACTACCGACGCGACTATTCGGAGGAGGAACTGCTCCGCTTCGCGTACGGGCTGACGTTGGAGTTCGAGCCCGGCGCGCGCTGGAACTACAGCAACACCGGCTACGTGGTGCTCGGCATTGTCATCCGCAAGGCGTCGGGGATGTTCTACGGCGACGTCCTGCGCACTCGCGTCTTCGACCCGCTCGGCATGCGGACGGCACGGATCATCACCGAGGAAGACATCGTCCCGCATCGATCGGCGGGTTATCGCCTCGTGCGCGGCGAGCTGAAAAACCAGAACTGGGTCGCGCCGAAGCTGAATACGACGGCCGACGGATCGCTGTACCTGTCGTTGCAGGACCTGATCGCATGGGACGCCGGCATCCGCGCGCAGCGTGTTCTCCGCAGCGACAGCTGGGCCCGGATCTTCACGCCGGTGACCCTGAACAGTGGCAATACCTATCCGTACGGGTTCGGCTGGAGCGTGGACGATTTCGCCGGCCGCCCGGCGCAGCGGCACGGCGGATCGTGGCAGGGCTTTCAGACGCACATCGCGCGGTTTCCCGACGCCGATCTGACCATCATCGTCCTCACGAACCTGGCGCAGGCGAACCCGGAGCGCATCAGAGACGGGATCGCCGCCATTGTCGAACCGGCCCTCACGCGGCCGGAGTTGAAACCGATCACCGACACGGACCCCGCCCTGCAGACTCGCGTTCTTCGGCTGATAGCAGACACCGCAGCAGGTCGGCTCTCACCAGCCGAGTTCGCCTACGTGCGCGCCGGCTTTTTCCCCGACACGGCGCAGTCGTACGCCGACACACTCCGGGACGCCGGAGCCGTCACGAAGCTCACACTGCTGGAAAAGCGCAAGCTGGGCGACGACGAAACCTACACGTACGACGTGGCGTTCGCACGAAAGACCCTTCGGCTGACGATCGCCATCGCCCCGGACGGCAGGATCGCCAGCTTCAGTGTCCGACCGGTCTCCTCCTGAGCATCACATCTTGACAATCAAGATGTAGCATCACTATCATCCTGGCTTGCAGAAGCGGACGTCACTCTGGCGCTACCTTGTGCGTGGCTTCGCCGGCTGACGGACAGGACTGCGGCCGACCGGGACCTCACCGACGAACTGCAGCACTACTTCGACCAGGCGACCGCGGCGTTCGTCGCGCGCGGACTCTCGCCTGAGGAGGCGCGCCGAGCCGCGCGCCTGGAGCTCGGCAGCATGGCAACCGTGACCGAACAGGTACGGGCATACGGCTGGGAGCATGCTGTCGGGACGCTAATCAGCGATCTCCGCTACGCCGCGCGACGGCTGCGGGCGGCGCCCGGCTTCACCGCGATCGCGGTCCTCACCCTGGCGATTGGCATCGGCTCCACGACGGCGATTTTCAGCGCGGTGAACCCAATCCTGGTGCACCCTTGCCGTATCCGCAAGCCGACCGGATCGTGATGATCTGGGAGATGCGCCCCGATGGGTCGCGCAGGGAAGGCACGTTCGGGATCTATCGCGAGCTCGTGGACCGGCTTCGCTCGTTCGACGCGATCGCCGTCATCAAGCCGTGGCAACCGACGATGACGGGACCCGACCAGCCGGACCGTTTCGAGGGGCAGCGTGTCAGTGCGAGCTACTTCCGCGTGCTGGGGGTTCCGCCGGTTCTGGGCAGAGACTTTCTGGCCTCGGACGATCGGCTCAATGCGCCAGACGTGACCGTCCTGAGCCGCGGGCTCTGGCAGCGTCGGTTCGGCGGTGATCGCGCGATCGTCGGCCGCCAGATCGTTCTCGACGACATCAGCTATTCGGTCATTGGCGTCATGCCGATAGGCTTTGAAAATGTGCTGGCTCCATCGGCGGAGCTGTGGGCACCGCTGAAGTACGACATGTCGCAGGGACGCGCGTGGGGTCATCACCTGCGGACCGTGGGTCGGCTGCAGCCAGGCGTCAGCGAGGATCGCGCTCTGCGAGAGCTCGATGTACTCGGGCACGAACTGGTGAAACAGTTTCCGAAGGAGTATGGCATCCCCGAGAGGTTCATCGTCGCGTCGCTGCAGGACGACGTCACGCGTGGCGTCAAGCCGGCGCTCGTGGCGATCCTCGGCGCCGTCATCCTCGTGCTCGTGATCGCCTGCGTGAACGTGACGAATCTGCTGCTCGCCCGAGGTGTATACCGACGCGGCGAGTTCGGGCTCCGCGCGGCGCTCGGGGCCGGGCGTGGTCGCTTGATCCGGCAACTGCTCACGGAGAGCCTGCTGCTCGCCGGCATAGGCGGGGTGGCCGGGATGGCCTTGGCGATGCTCTGCGTGCGCGCGCTCGTGGCGCTAAGTCCGCCGGACTGCCGCGCGTCGGCGCCATCAGCGTCGATGGCGCCATGTTCGGCTTTGGATTGCTGATCACGACGCTAATCGGCGTGGCTTTCGGCCTAATTCCGGCCTTTCAGGCGACGCGCAGTGACCCGCACAGGGACCTTCAGCACGGCTCGCGAACTACCGGGGGCGCACATCGGCGCACCAGCAGCGCCCTGGTTGTCGCGGAAGTCGCGCTCGCCCTCGTTCTGCTCGTGAGCTCTGGCCTGCTCCTTCGCAGTCTGCAGCGCCTGTTCGCCGTCGAAGTTGGGTTCGATTCGTCGCACCTGCTGACGATGCAGATCCAGACCTCGGGCCACCGATTTCAAGACGACAGCACTACCTTTCAGTTCTTCGCCCGGGCGCTCGAGGCGGTCAGGCAAGTGCCGGGTGTAACGGCTGCCGCCGTTACGAATCAGCTGCCGCTGAGCGGCGACTTCGACTCGTATGGAGTGCACTTCGAGTCGAGTCCGACCCAGCGAGCGGATGAGGACCACAGCGCGTTCCGCTACGGCGTCAGCCCGGGCTATATCGAAACGATGCGCATTCCCCTGCGGCGCGGCCGCCTGCTTAACGAGCACGACCGCGCAGGCGCGCCGCGCGTTGCCCTGATCAACGAGTCGTTCGCGAAACGCAGCTTCCCGGGAATCGACCCGCTCGGTCAGCGCCTGCGCATCGGACCGATGGACGGACCGCCCTACACCATGGTCGGCATCGTCGGGGACGGGAAACAGTTGTCATTGGCGGGGACTCCGGCGGACGCGGTGTACACCACCACGAGCCAGTGGCGGTTCGCCGACAACGTAATGTCGCTCGTCGTCCGCGCCCGCGGCGACGCAGCCGCACTCGCTCCAGCCGTTCGTCAGGCGATTTGGTCGATCGACAAGGACCAGCCGATCGTCCGAGTCGCGACGATGGACGACCTTGTCGCCGCCTCGGCCGCGGAGCGGCGCTTCGTTCTGCTCGTGTTCGAGGCGTTCGCGCTCGTGGCGCTGGTGCTGGCCGCCGCCGGCATGTACGGCGTGCTGTCCGGCAGAGTGGCCGAGCGTACTCGCGAAATTGGTGTGCGATCGGCGCTCGGCGCATCGCGTCGGAACATCGTCGCGCTGGTCGTTCGTCAGGGGATGGTGCTCGCCGGCCTCGGGATCGCGATCGGTCTGGCCGGGTCGGCCGCGGCCAGCCAGGCCATCGCTGCGATGCTCTTCGGGATATCACGGCTGGATCCGATCACATATGCCGCTGTCATTGCGCTGCTCACGGTCGGCGCGGTGATCGCATGCTGGATACCCGCGTGGCGCGCGGCGCGGGTCGATCCAGCGATCACGCTGAAAGCAGAGTAATCCCACCTCGGAGAGTAGTACACTTCCGCCGAACTCCAACGCGGACAACTCCGCCCGAAAGAGGTCGCCGTGAAGTCACTTCGACTGATCCCGCTCGCATTGATGCTGACCACGACGGCGTCGTCGGCGCAGGATCCTTTAGCGCGTGTGGAGCAGGAAGCGGCGAAGGTGTCGCCCGCGATGATCGAGATCCGGCACCACATTCATCAGAACCCCGAGCTGTCCAACCGCGAGGAAAAGACCGCCGCGCTGATTGCCGACTACCTCCGAAAGCTCGGACTCCAGGTGCGGACAGGAGTCGCGAGGCATGGTGTGGTGGCGCTCCTCGAGGGTGGCCGTCCTGGCCCGGTGGTGGCGGTTCGCGCGGACATCGATGCGCTGCCGGTCACCGAGCAGCCCGACCTGCCGTTCGCATCGAAGGTCCGCACGACGTACCTCGGGCAGGAGGTCGGCGTGATGCACGCCTGCGGGCACGATGTGCACACGGCCGTGCAGCTG
>JAIVJE010000419.1 GCA_020200195.1 Acidobacteriota bacterium
GGAGATGACGGGCTCGGGGAACTTGATGGCCGGCACGGTGAACGCGACGCCCTTGTCGATCAACAGATCGCTGGTCTGCGTTTCCTTGAGCTTCGCGACGGCGCCCAGATCACCGGCGCTCACCTCGGGCACGTTGGTCTGCGTTTTTCCCTGCAGCAGCACCAGGTGACCCAGGCGCTCGGACGTCTCCCGCGCCGGATTCTGTACGGTCGAATCCGCTCTGAGCACGCCGGATAACACGCGGAACATCGTGATGCGCCCCGCGAACGGGTCGGCGATCGTCTTCCACACGTAGGCGGCGGCCGGCCCCGCGGCGGCTGCCTCGACGAGCACTTCGTTGCCGGCTCTGTCCTGAGCCTTCATCGGTCGTTCGGCCGGGGACTGAACGTACGACACGATTGCATCCAGCAGCGGCTGCATGCCGACGTTGGCGGCCGCGGACGTACAGATCACGGGGAACACCCGTCCGGCGCTGATCCCCCGCTTGAGCCCCGACAGCAGGTCCTCCTGCGTCAGCGTTCCGGCGTCGAAGAACTTCTCCATCAACGCGTCGTCTGCTTCGGCGACCATCTCGATGAGCGCCTCCCGCGCCGCCGTCGCAGCGAACTCGAGCTCGGTGGGAATCTGCGTTTCCGCCGCTTTGCCGCTCGAGTCCGGCGGGAACGTCCACGCCTTCATCGACACCAGATCCACGACGCCGCGAAACTTTTTCTCCTCCCCGAGCGGGAGCTGAATCGGGATGACCGTGCGGCCGAACACCGCCCGCAGCGATTCGAGGGAGCGGTCGAGGCTCGCCCGATCGCGGTCCAACCGGTTGAGGACGACGAGGCGCGGCACTTGCTGCTCTTCGGCTGCCGCCCACACTTTCTCGGTGGAGACCTCGACGCCGGCCACCGCATCGACGAGCACGAGCGCGGCGTCGGCCACCCGCAACGCGGCGCGCGCATCGCTCAGGAAGTTGGCCATGCCCGGCGTGTCGATGATAATCGGTCACCGTCGTCCCGTCGTCCACCCGGCCAAGCCGATTCATGGCACCGGCGTCGAAGAGCAGGGTCGAGACGAGCTGCGTCTTGCCGGCGCCGCTGTGGCCGACAAGCGCCACATTTCTCAGGTTCTGGGCATCATAGACTTTCATGTCGGAGCCCTCCGAAGCTGTCAGCCATCAGCTGTCAGCTCTCAGCTGAAGCGTCGGTCGTGAGTCGGGCAATCAGGCCCGCCAGCATCCGTTTTACTTCCACTAACCCCGGGCACAGCCGGTCGTACGCCGGAGCTGCAAGGAAGCCCACGTTCCGAGCCAGAAGCAGATGATACTCAAGTTCACAGGCTGAACCAAAGGAGTGACGCAGGAAACGTCGGAAATCCCGTATCCCCTGAACGGCCGCACCCTTCGGCTATCTTCGCCGGTATCGATGTCGCCGACTGTAGGATCTGCGACTCCAGAGGCCATCCGCGACCGGGCGGCAGCTTTTCAGTTTCTGCATACACGGACACCGCCAATTGGTGTGCCTTTTGCCACACGGCGAGACGCCTGAAATCCTGCACGGCAAATCCTCCAGTGTTTCGGACAGCCTGCAAGGAAGCTGACAGCTGATGGCTGACAACTGATAGTAAGAATTATTCGTATCGCAACGCCTCAATCGGGTCCAGGCGCGATGCTTTGATGGCGGGGAACAATCCGAAGAAGATGCCGACACTCGCGGAGAAGCCGATGCCGAGCGCGAAGGACCACCACGGCAGCGACACCGGAAATCCAGACAGCCAGTGGACGCCGAGGCCGATCGTGCTGCCGAACAGGATGCCGAGAAGGCCGCCGGCGGACGTCAGGAAGACCGCCTCGATGAGAAACTGCCAGAGGATTTCCCGGCGCCGCGCACCGAGCGCCTTCCGCACGCCGATCTCGCGCGTGCGTTCGGTGACTGAAATCATCATGATCGCCATGACGCCGATGCCGCCGACCATGAGCGCGATCGAGGAAATGACCACCAGCGCTAGAAAGGTGGCCTGGCTGAACTGGTCCCACACTTTGAGCGCCGCGTCCTGCGTGACGATGTCGAAGTTGTTCGGCTGATCCAGCCGGACGCCGCGGCGGATGCGCATCACTTCCTCGACTTCCTTCATCGCCTGCTCGCGACCTGCGTCTTCGCGCGGCACGATGGCAATCATCGCGCTGCGGAACGAGCTCTCATCGACCGACCGTCCGTTGACGCGGATGCGGCCGGTCCCGACGTTGCCGAACATCTTCTCGTGCGTCGTGTAGGGCACAACTACGAAGTCGTCCGCCCCCGTGTTGAAGCCGCCGGGAGTCGGCCGCTTGCCGACGATGCCGATGACGGTGAACTCCGACGTCCCGATGCGCACCTTCTTCCCAATCGGGTCGACGTTTTCGAACAACGTGAGGAAAGGCCCCTGACCGAGCACGACGACGTTGCGGCGCCGCTGCACCTCGCCATCGTTGAAGAAGCGCCCCATTTCGAGCTTCACGAAGTTGACGGAGGCGAAGTTGTCGGTGGCGCCGAGGATGCCGAGCTGCTTGGTTCGTTTGTTGCGGTAGAACACTCGAGCCGCGCTGTTCGGACCGGTGCCCAGCCAGATGTCGACCAGCGCCACCGACGGACACTCCCGCTCGATCGCGCGCGCATCCGCGACGGTGAGGTTCGGCCGCTTGAGCAACTCGACGAAGTCCTTGCCGGACATCAGGCTGATGCCGCTGAACTTCGCCACGAAGATCGTGTTGGGACCCAGCTCGCGAATCGAGTCGCGCAAGGACTCGTCGAAGCCGCGGATGAGCGACGTCATGCCGACGATCGAGGTGATCCCGATCACGACGCCGAGCACCGTCAGCGCCGAGCGCATCTTGCTCGTGCGCAGCGTGTCGATCGACATGGTGACGATCTCTCGCCGGGTACAGGCCGAAAAAGAGGCCGACGATCGCCGTGATGGAAAGGCCGATCATCACCGACCAGACCTGCACGGCCGACGGCAACGGCGTCAGGGCGCTGACGAGCGACGCGACGCCGAAACCGAGGACCGTGCCGACAACGCCGCCCATGACCGACAGCGTCACCGATTCGGTCAGGATCTGCCAGATGATGTCCCGGCGGCGCGCGCCGAGCGCTTTGCGCAACCCGATCTCGCGCGTGCGCTCTGACACCACCATCAGCATGATGTTCATGATCACGATCCCGCCGACGACGAGCGAGAGCGCGACGACCCCGACGAGCACCGCGAAAATGCCGGCGGTCGCTTGATTGTAGAGGTCGAGAAAGGTGTCCGAGGTGAACATCCCGAAGTTGTCCGGCTCCGACGGCCTGAGCCGCCGCTCGATCCGCAGCGCCACCGTCGCATCGTCCATCGCGGCGCGTGTCAGCTCCGGGGTCCGTGGGCGCACCATCAGCTCCATGTTGGCGCGAGCCCCGAACAGCTTCTGGAACGCGCCGAGCGGAATGACGGCGAACTCGTCCTGCGACCGACCGAAGACTGACCCTTTCTTCTCGCTGACACCGACGACCCGGTAGTGCACGCCGCCGATCTTGATGACCTTGTCAATCGGATCTTCATTGTTCTTGAACAGGCGGTCGGCGGTCTGCCACCCGAGCAGCACGACGTTGCGGTTGCGATCGATTTCGGTTGGATTGATTAAACGACCGCGCTCGGCGGTGAAGGTCGCGAACGAGCCGAACTCGCGCGTGACGCCTTGCACCGACACGCTCTCGAGGACCTCGTCACCGTAGGATATTTCCGCCGAGCTGTTCGCTTGACCCGCGACGGCTGCGACTTTGTCGCTGTACCGGCGGATGGCGTCGCCGTCGTCCATCGTAACGCGCGGGTTGGCGCGGACCTTGTCGAACTCCTCGTCGCTGCGGGTGACCGGAAAGCGCTGGACGGAGAAGGTATCGGCCCCCATGTCGGACACGATCGCGTCGGTGACATAGGCGTTCATGCCCTGAATGAGCGACACGACCGCGATGATCGACGTCACCGCCACGATGTTGCCCAGGACGGTCAGGAAGGATCGGAGCTTGTTGCTCCAGATCGCATTCAGCGCGATGCCCGCCGCTTCGAGGAACTGGTTCATGACGAGCCGGCGCTCGTCCGTCGCTTGGGGGTCGCCGGTTCCACCTTGACGGGCGCGTTGTCGGCGAGCTCACGGACCGAAGCGAACGGGCCGGTGATGACCGCATCGCCTTCCTTCAAGCCGGAGAGCACCTCGAAGTACTTGTCGCCCGCGATGCCTGCCTTGATCGGCGTGAACACCGCCTTGTTGTCGCGGACGACGAAGACTCCCTCGAGCTCTTTGCGCGACTGGCCGGGCTTGAGCTCCGCGGCCTGCACGGCGGTGCCACGCCGGCGCCGCGTATTCGGCGTCTCCGGCTCGCGGACGACGGCGCCTTTTTCGTCCACCACCATCTCGCGCACGGTCGTTGCCTGGATCGGGACCGCGACCACGCTGTCACGCGTTGCCGTCGTGATCTCGGCCGTGGCCGTGAAACCGGGCCGGACTTCGGGCACTTCGCCGTCGAGCGTCACGACGACCTTGAAATTGGTCGCCTGCCGCGCGGCCTGGCCCGCAGCCGCCTGAATGGGGCTGTTGCCGATCTCGGTCACCTTCCCCGTGAAACTCTTGTCGGGCACGGCGTCGATCGTGACCTTCGCACGCTGTCCCAACTGGACGGACGGGATGTCGGTCTCGTCCACCTCGACTTCCGCTTCGATCACGGACATGTCCGCGATTGTCAGGAGGTGCTCCTGCGAGCGGAGCTCCACCTGGCGCATTTTCACGTCGTTTTCCGCCCGCTCCAGCGTTTCGCGCGTCGTGAGGCCGCCCTTCCACAGTTCCTGCTGTCGTTTCAGGTTGTCCTGGGCCTGCCTCAACGCCACGCGCGCGCTTTCCACGGCTTCGCGCAGCTGGTCTCCCTGCGACCGCGCTGCGGCCAGTGACGCTTCCGTCCGCTGGACCGCGCTTCGAAGAGTGCGCGGATCGATCTGCAGCAGGAACTGATTCTTGGCCACGCGGTCGCCTTCGTTGACGGCCAGGTTGGTGACGCGCCCCATCGTGTCGGCGCTGATGTTGACCGACCGCTTCGGCTGGATCTTGCCGGACGCCGACACGATCGCATCCAACTTCCGCTTCTGGATTGCCTCCGTGTTGACGGTGACCCCCTCGGTTCGCTTGAACTTGATGTTGGCGAACGCGACCGCCGCGAGGACGACCAGAATGCCGACGCCTATCAGGATCTTCTTCTTGCGGCTCACTGACCGGTCCCTCCCATCCGGCTCATGACGGCCGCGAAAACGAGAGCGAGCACCGCGTACGCCCCTAGAAGCGTCATCGCGATCGGCTGCGTACGCCGGCGGTACAGCACAGCCAGTCCGATCGCGAGCACGATCACATACCAGATGATGAACAAGTCGATCATCCCGAGCAGCCGGCCGGCGAAAGACTTCTCATCGATCATCGGCAACAGCACGCCGAGATTCGTGGCGCTTCCCATCGTGCCTCGCGCGAGGTTGACGGGGGCGGTGAACAATTGCGCCAGCACTGAGATGACGCCCGCGTGCACGACGACGGCAAAAATCTGTTTAAAGCTCGCCTCGCCGCCCATTGCGCCGTTGAACACGGCGAACAGAACCCCCGCGACGATGAGCGCGAAGAGCGGAGACATCACCAGCACGCCGGCCGCGGTCGTGTAGGCGGCGCGCCCCATGCCCTGCTCCATCCTGGCGTACATCTCGTCGTTGACCTCGACGCCGAATGCTTCCATCTGCGAAACCTGCGTTTCCAGGGCCGCTTCCTGTCCGGCCTTGGTCGTCATCGGCGCGGCGGTCAGGATGGCGATAGCGATGGTTGTCAGCGCCAGCATCCCGAACCATCTCGGATGAGCGACGATGGCCGCAAAGGTCGCTCGGGGCGACGTGATGACGCCGATAAAACGCCCAACCAGCCCTTGGGGGGCAGGGCTTGGCCCGGTCTCGACAGGTAGGGTGGTCATATGTGTTGGTTGAGCTGATTCTAGCGCACCTTTAATACGACCAGAACCCGACGGATGTTTCTTTTTCGAGAGCGGAAGTGCCTGTGGCTTGTGCAGTTTAGGGACCAGCGGCGGGCCGGACGGAGCGGCCGCGTACGCTAAGCTGGCCGATATGAAGAGGATCCTCTGGCCGGCGCTCGCCGCCGTCGCGCTCGGCCTGATCGGGCTGCCGCTTCCGGCGTCGGCTCAGAGCTTCGAGTCGATGGGCACCCGCGCCGCAGGCATGGCCGGCGCCTTCGTCGCCGTGGCCGACGATGCCTCTGCCGTTTACTGGAACCCGGGCGCGCTGGCGGCTGGATCGTACTTCAGCCTGGTGCTCGACAGGCAGGAGACGGAGGCGCAACCGGAAGACGGGATCCCGGCCGGCAGTAGATCAGGGACCCTGATCGCATTGAGTGCACCGGCGCTCGGGCTCTCCTACTACCGGCTTCGCGCGACGATCGTGTCTACAGCGGGGCCACTGCCGGGCCGAAACGGTACCGCAATCGGTGACATTCAAGTAGAGGCGCTCACCACGCACCATTTGGGGGCGACGGTCGTCCAGTCGCTTACCGACCGCGTAGCGGTCGGCGCCACGCTGAAGCTGGTGCGAGGCGCTGCCGTCGCGGGGGTCGTGCCCGACGGCGATCCGGAGAAGCTGCTCGGCGACGCGGGCGATCTGGACGGTGAGGGGAGCAGCCGATTCGACGGGGACATCGGCATTCTGGGGTCGTTTGGGAGCCTTCGGGCGGGGCTGACGGTACGGAACCTGACGGAGCCGGGCTTCGAGACGGCGCGCGGCGGCACGTTGAGGCTTGCCCGTCAGGCGCGCGCCGGCGTCTCTTACGTGCCTGTCACAGGCTTGCTGGTCGCCGCCGATGCCGATCTGACGCGTACCCCCGGACCATTCGGTGACGTCCGGAGCGTCGCTGTGGGAGGTGAGGCCCGGGTGTACCCCCGAGCCTGGGTCCGGGCCGGCCTGCGCCTCAACACGATTGACCATCCGGTTGGCGGGCGCACGCCGGTCGGGAGCGTGGGGGGCAGCTACGCGGTCTTCAGCTCCCTGCTCCTCGACGCTCACCTCTCGATTGGGGGGCGGACGGCGGACCGGGGGTGGGGGCTGGCCGGCCGTGTTGTCTTCTAGCGCCTCCTTCTAGGGCGTCCTGCCGACGGTGGACAGCCGTTCGGCGGCCACGAGAGGGCCGGAAGACGGTTGACAAAAAGTGTCAATAATGTATTATAAAGCTCCCCCCAGCATCGTTCTCCCGACACAGATCCCAGAGTCTGAACGATGGCCGTCCGTATTGGCGAGCTCTTGCTCAAAGAGAAGCGCATTACGCCTGCTCAGCTGCAGGAGGCGCTGAGCTATCAGAAAACCAATGGCGGCAAGCTCGGGTTCAACCTCGTTAAGCTCGGCTTCGTCAAAGACGAGGAAATCACGGCGCTTCTAAGCAAGCAATACGGCGTCCCCTCGATCAATCTCACACAGTTCGAAGTGGACGCGTCGGTCATCAAGCTGATTCCTTCTGAAACCGCGCACAAGTACCAAATCGTTCCGCTGAGCCGGTCCGGCGCGACGCTGACCATCGCGATGACGGATCCGACCAACGTGTTCGCCATGGACGACATCAAGTTCATGACGGGCTACAACGTCGAGCCGGTCGTGGCATCGGAAACCGCGGTCGCCGACGCGATTCGGCGCTACTACCCGGCCGCGCCCGCCGCACGCGTTGCCGAGAAGAAGGCCGCCACGGTCGCGAGTGTACAGCAGGCGAATCTCAACAGCGCCGCGACGCTCGAGATGGTCACCAAGGCGCTCGAGGAAACCGCCGCCATCGTCGACGACGATGTCGAGCTGCTCGAGGAGATGGACCAGATCGACGTCGCCTCCCTCGAGCGGCAGGGAGGAGAGGCGCCGGTCATCCGGCTGGTGAACCTGATGTTGATGTCGGCGATTCAGAAGGGGGCAAGCGACGTACATATCGAGCCGTACGAGAAGGAGTTCCGCGTCCGGTTCCGCATCGACGGCATCCTCTACAACGTGATGGCGCCTCCCATGAAGTTCCGCGACGCCATCACGTCGCGTATCAAGATCATGGCCAAGCTCGACATCGCCGAGAAGCGGTTGCCGCAGGACGGTCGCATCAAGATCCGGTTTGCCGCCGACGGCGCGACCAAAGAGATCGATTTCCGTGTGTCGTGTCTGCCGACCCTGTTCGGCGAAAAGATCGTCATGCGTCTGCTCGACAAAGACAAGCTGATGCTCGACATGACGAAGCTGGGTTTCGAAGCCGATGCATTGAAGAAGCTCGAGACGGCGATCAGCAAGCCGTGGGGCATGGTGCTGGTCACCGGCCCGACCGGCAGCGGCAAGACCAACACTCTCTACTCGTCGATCGCGAAGATCAACACGCCGGAGACCAACATCATGACGGCCGAGGATCCGGTCGAGTTCAACATGGTGGGCGTCAACCAGGTGCAAGTCCGGGAGAACATCGGGCTGAACTTCGCCGCGGCGCTGCGGTCGTTCCTGCGTCAGGATCCCAACATCATCCTGGTGGGCGAGATCCGCGACTTCGAGACCGCGGAAATCGCCGTCAAAGCATCGCTCACCGGCCACCTGGTGCTGTCGACGCTGCACACCAACGATGCCCCCAGCACGATCAACCGTTTGATGAACATGGGCATCGAGCCATTCCTGGTCGCCAGCTCCGTGAACCTGATCTGCGCGCAGCGGCTCGTGCGGCGCATCTGCGCTAACTGTAAAGAAG
>JAIVJE010000139.1 GCA_020200195.1 Acidobacteriota bacterium
CGTCGAACCCGTCGAACTTGAACGCCGTCGTCGGCAGGTCGTTGTTCACGCCATCCTGGTTCAGATCCACTCCTTCTGTGAGGGCGACCGGCAGCGCGGAGCGGAACCGGAAGATAGGCGAAATCTGAAAACCGTACGGAAGTTCGAGGACACCGCTGAATGTAAAACGATGTCGCGCATCAGTGCGCAGCGCGGGCCCTTCCTGCACGTCGGCGAACGGGTCCAGATGATTCTGGATGTTGTTCGAGTCAAGTTCGTCCGAGGACTGTCCCGTTGTGCTCTTCGCCTTCGACAGCGAGTACCAGCCACTGAAGGAAACGCCACTGGTCATCCGGCGGCGAATTCCAACATTCAAGCCATCGTAAGTGCTACGGCCCTGACTCACATTGATGCGGAAGTTCGCGGGGCTGATTCCCAGGTCTGCCAGGCTTCTACGACCGGTCGGGCCCACTCCGGGCGGCCGTTGGTTCAACCGCGGTCGCCAACCCAGATCCCTGCCGTCCGTGTGTACGTAATCGACATCCACCACGATGCTCGCACCAACCTGATGTGACCAACCGATTGACGCCTGACGGGCGTACGGTTGCTTGATTCGCGGCGACGCGATGTGAGAGTTCAACAGGTTGGTCGGATCCGCCTCGTTCTGGCTTGCGATGTTGCTGACCGGCTGTCCAAAGGTGAACAGTGAACCGTCCGGGTTCCTGATGCCTCCTGTGTTCGAAACGGAGAAGATGGTGCCGGATCCGCCCACCGCATTCAATGCAGCAAACAGGACGTTCGCGTTGGTATACCCGAAATCATGGTAGATTCCCCAGCCGCCGCGGATGATGTCCTTGCCGTTTCCGCGAACGTCATACGCGAAGCCGGCCCGCGGCTGCACGTTGTCGCGATCCTCTTTTGGCTCCTTGCCGAAGTCCTCGAAGCCCACGATGCCTTGCAGACGTCCGGAGCGACCCGCCTCTTGAAGGATGACGAAGTTGCGGTTGCGCGACTGATCGATCGCAAACCCGGTGTTCAGGTCGTACCGCAGGCCCAGATTGAGGGTCAGCCTGTCTGAAACGCGCCAATCGTCCTGGACGTAGAGGCCCGTCTGCTTGGTTGGCACGTTGGCATCGCCATTCCTGCTGACGTCCGAGATCGGCCCCGTCAGGCTGTTGTCCAGGTGCGCGTACGCGTAATCGTT
The DNA here is from genome assembly GCA_020200195.1 of Acidobacteriota bacterium. Taxonomy (GTDB): domain Bacteria; phylum Acidobacteriota; class Vicinamibacteria; order Vicinamibacterales; family 2-12-FULL-66-21; genus JAIVJE01. The sequence goes on from JAIVJE010000139.1 coordinate 1,184, forward strand.
CGTTCCCGAATTGAACGTGAGGAACAGGCGCGGCTCGTTGATGAAGTTCACGCCGACCTTGAACTCGTGCCCGATACCGCCCATCCCGGTGACGTGCCACGAAAAGTCGTCGCGAAACTGCCACTTCGTCTGCTCGGTTGTTTGTGGAACATTCGGGCTCTGACCGACCGCGACACCATTGGGGAACGACTGGAATGGCTCCAGACTGCCCGGTGCTATGTGGTTACGGAACACGGCGACCTGGAAGATGAACTCGTTCAGGCGCGATCCTCCGAGGACCCAGTTGTGGTTCACGTTGAAAGACTTCAACTTGTTCTCGCTCTGCCCCCACGCGCTCGGAGGGGTCTGCGGGTCGGTGCCGTAGGGTTGGGAGTTCGTGTTGTGGCCGTAGCGCACTGACAAATAATGGGCCGCGTTCAGGTTCGCCGTCATCTTGCCAGTGATCAGGTTCTCGCGGTATGGGGTCCCGTAGGTACCGTCGAGTGACGGGAAGAGTCCGCTCGTGTCCACCGCCTGAAACGTATCCTGTTGTGTGCGCTCTGCGGCCGCGAAGTAGTGCACCCTGTCGCGAGCGATCGGACCGCCGAAAGAGCCGCCATACTGATACCGGCGATAGTCCTGTTTTTCAACCTCGTTAAACTTCTCCGTCTCGGTTCTCGCATTCATCTCTGTGTCGCGGAACAGCGTAAACAAGCTGCCGGACATGTCGTTCGTGCCGCTCTTCGTGACGATGTTCATCACGCCGCCGTTGCTGCGGCCGTACTCCGCCTTGTAGCGCGCGGTCTGGACGTTGAACTCCTGAATCGCCTCCAGCGGGAAGAGCTGCAGCAGGCCGCCGACGGTGTCGTCATTGTTGTCGCCGCCGTCCATCTGGTAATTGACGTTTCGGCCATTGCCGCCGTTGATCTGCGGCGAGTACTGCGTACTCTTGGTGGGGTCGGAATGGAACCCCAGACCGACGCCCGGAATGGTTGCCGCCAGGTTGGCGAACTGCCGGCCGTTGAGCGGGAGGTTCTCGATTCGTGCGACGTCGACGACGCCGCCGAACGGCTGCGCGCGCTCGGGTATGTCAGCGGCTCCCGCGCGATGACTTCCGACGATCCAAAGGCGCCGAACCCGGCGCGGGTCATCCAGGCATGGACGGCATTCGAGCGGGCGCTCGGCCAGCTGCGCGAGGGCCGGCCGTCAGCGGCGCTGCCGGCGCTCAAGCTGGTGGCCGAACAGCACGCGGGCGCTCCCATCTTTCAATCAACCTACGCCCAGGCGCTCAAGGAGGCCGGGCGCCTTCGCGACGCTGTGACGGTCTACAAGGCCGCTGTGGCGAAGTGGCCCACCGACGCCACGTTGTTCCACGACCTCGCGGTCGCGGCCCGTCAGGCGGGCGATGCGACCGAAACGGCACGCGCCGAGCAGGCGGCGCTCGCGCTCGACGGCAACAGCGCGATGGCGCTCAACGGACTGGGGCTGCTGCACGCGGACGCCGGACGCGCAGCGGACGCCGCAGCCGCCTTCGACAAGGCCACGCGCGCCGACCCGACCAACGCCTCGTACTGGGCGAACCTCGGGAACGCGCGGCGCGCGATGAACGATCGCGCGGCGGCCGAGTCCGCGTATCGCAAGGCGCTCGAGATCGACGCCTCTTTTGCGGATGCGCTGAATGGGTTGGGCACGCTGCTGGTGCAATCAGCACGCCCGGCCGACGCCGTGCAGTTGTTCCAGCGCGCGTTGCAAAGCGATCCGGAGCTGCACGAGGCGCGGCTGAACCTGGGGATTGCCTACCAGCAGAGCGGACAGCTACAACGAGCTGCCGAAACGTATCGCCAACTGCTTGCCACTGCACCACCGGCGGCGCACAAAGAACGCCAGGCTGCTACGCAGCTCTTGCGGCAGCTTCGGTAGGGGGCAGGAGACAGGAGACAGGAGACAGAACGTACGAGCAAAAAAAAGGGCCAGGCTACGGCCCGGCCCCCAAGTGAGAGAAGCCTTCTGTCTTCTGGCTTCTTTCTCCTAGCTCCTATCTCCTAGCTCCTGACAAGCGTCAGAAAGTAAACCTGAATCCGATCTGCCCGACGCGCTGTTCGGGGTTCTGGAAGTCCCCCGAATACTCGCTCGGCTGCAGGAAGTCGGGGTTTGGCGTGCCGTCCCCGAGAAGCCGCCCCGTGCGGAAGCTGGACGGATTCTTGGCGTTCAGCACGTTGAAGATTTCGCCGATCGCCTCGACTCGTGCCGTGCCGATCAGGCGGAAGGCCTTCGACACGCGCAGGTTCATCTGCCGGCGGGCTGCCCCACGGCCGCAGTTCCAGGTCTTGCAGTCGCCGATTTCCTTCGGCGGGTTGCCGACGCCGTCGAACTGATACGCCTTGGCGGGCAGGTCGTTGCGCTCGCCGTTCCGGTTGAGGTCGATTCCCTCAACAGTGGATACCGGGAGCGCCGAGCGGAACAGGAAGACAGGCGACACGGTGAAGCCCTTCACCTGGAGGACCGCGGCGACCGATCCCTGATGCCGCGCGTCGGTGCGGCTGGTCGGTCCGAAGACGCGCGGGTCATCATACAGCCGCTCGGCTTCCTGCATGTTGTTCGAGTTCAGCTCGTCGCCGGCGGTGCCGATCGTGCTCTTCGCTTCAGAGAGCGTGTAGCTGGCCGAGAAGTCGATGCCGTCGAGCATCCGGCGCTTCAGGCCGAGGATCATCGCGTTGTACTCGCTCCGGCCGCGGCTGACCGCCGGACGCGTGCCGGCGGCGTTCGGCTGGAGCCCGAGGAACGTCAGACGGCGGGGCGCCGACGGCTGGCCCAACGGGCGCGTGTTGATGCGGGGCCGGACGTTGAGGTCGCGTCCCTCGTTCCGGACGAAATCCGCATTGAATACCGTGCTGCGCGCCAGCTGGTGGGACCAGCCAAACGCAAGCTGTCGCGTGTACGGCACCTCGAGGCGCGGATCGACGAACTGGCCGATCAGTGGCAGGGACGCGGGATTTGCCTGGTTCTGGCTCGCGATGTTGCTGATCGGCTGGCCGACCCTGTAGAAG
>JAIVJE010000420.1 GCA_020200195.1 Acidobacteriota bacterium
TATCCACAACGTCCGATGCATGTGGATCAAGATGATGGGCGCGAGGCATGGTATCGCGACACCCCGCACCGTCGATCCGCGCCGCGTTCGCGCGCCGGAGCTGTTGCGCGCGCTGTCGCGGAGTAGCGACGGCATCATCAGGTTGCTCGAACTCGGCATTGCTCGAGGCGGCGTCGTTCCTCGGGCGGCGTGGCAGAACTTCCCGACCGATCTCGTGCACTTTCTCAACTACTTCGTGGCGCACGAGGCTCACCATCGTGGCCAGTTGTGCGCGCTGGCGCGCCAGCTGGGGCAGCGGTTACCAGGGCCCGTTGCGGCAGGCCTCTGGCAATGGTCGAAGCGAGCACGAGAATGAAGCTGACGCCCAACAAGCGGCTGGAGCTGACGTCCCTTGCGTTTCGTGCGCCTTCTGGCGCCTACTCGGCGCGCCTTTCAGGAATAAGAGGCGGAATACCGAATTCTGCGCCGGCATGGTGCAGCGCTCGCACCGTGGCGCTGACTCCGCCGCCTGATGGTGATAAACCACAATGGACCTGGCGTCGATCTTCAGGCCCCGTGCGGTCACGGACTGCCCGCCTACTATTCGCCAGTTGGTTCGAAGGAACCCATCGCTGTCGAAGTGATCTCGGTGTGCATCCGTAATCAGCGACGTGACGTTGCCCTTCGGTGCCGCCGAGGCCTCGAACGTCATGTAGCCGGAGTAGCCGCTTTGATAGGGAAAGTCGGTCACGATGGTCTGACGGCCGTCGCTCATCGCCACCGCCGCGTTCCCGATGAAGCCTTCGGCCGCGAAACCGTAGCACGAGTGAGAGCGATTAGTCCCCCTGAAGGTCAATTCGCGCGCCGTCTGCTACCATGCGCCAGCGTCCATGACCCGCACCGCACCGCTTCTTGTTTTCCTCGCCTCAATCGGCTGGGTGGCTCAGGTCGAGTCCCAGGCACCGCTGTTTGTACACGCCTCTCCGGTCGTCGTCGGATCGGGCTCCGGTCAGGTGGTTCTCGCGGATTTCAACCGCGACGGGCATCTCGATATGCTGACGCGGCATTTGCTCGAGCGACGCCTGGCGGTGCTGCTGGCGGACGGCAAAGGCGGGTTCGGGCTCGCAGCGGGGAGCCCGATAGCTCTGGAGTACCAGCCCGGATGGATGGCCCGTGCGGATGTCAATCACGACGGCGCTCTCGACCTGGCGGTCACGAGCAGAGAGGGCAACAAGGAGAATATCAACATTCTCCTTGGTAATGGCCGCGGCGAGTTCAGCCGCGCCGGCGGCTCGCCCGTTACTGTGAGTGCATCTATCGAGCGGTACAAGCCGGATGTGCAATTCGCGGACGTCAATGGCGATGGGAAGCCGGATATCCTCACCGCGAATGGCCGGCGGAACACTATCGAGGTCCTCCTCGGAGACGGTCACGGAGGATTTTCGCGAGGATCGGTTGTGCGATTGGAGTCCGACCGTGACCTCTATTCCTTCGCCACTGGCGATATCGACAGCGATGGACACGTTGACGTCGTGACGGCCAGCAGTACGGAGGCTGGTGGCCCGGGACGCGTTGTCCTATATCGTGGCGACGGCAAAGGCGTTTTCGCGGAACGCGTCGAGTCCTCGTTGTCAGTGCCCTCGGCTCCACGTATGGGCATGGTGGCCGACGTGAATGGCGACCGACGTCCTGACGTCACGCTCGCCCATGCAGAGGGCAGTTTCGTGAGCGTTCTTTTGAATCAGGACCAGGGCGTCCTCGCGCCCGCGCGCCGTGTGACAATTGACGATGGCATGTCCGCATTCGAAATCGTCGTAGCCGACGTCAACCAAGACGCGCGTGCCGACCTCGTGGCGACCACTGTCAGACGCGTCACGCCGCCCTCCGATTCGCGCATTGCGGTCTTCCTCGGTGGGAGCAGTGGGTTCGTGCCGGCGCCTGGCTCACCGTTCCTCGCCGGGCCGGGCGCATACAGTCTTGACGTCGCAGATCTCAACAAAGATGGCAAGGTCGACATCGTCGCATCCAGCTTTGACGGCAACGCGTTGACCGTGCTGCACGGCGTCAGCATTTCTTTACGGCTTCAGGCGCAGGTGGAAAGACTTCGGGCGTGTCAGCGGCTCGTACCCCATGTCGGACAGAGAGCAGCCACGACCGGAATCCTTGACGCCGGTCCACGCCAGCGCGGGATCGAGATAATCGCAGCGGTTCAGGAACCACGTACCGGTCTCGACGCGATCGCCGATCCGGAGCGCCGCGTCCACATCGGTCGTCCAGATTGACGCCGTGAGACCGTACCGGCTATCGTTCATGAGGACCACAGCCTCGTCATCGTCTTTGACGGCCATCAGGCCGACGACCGGACCGAAGGTCTCGTCCGTCATCAGTCGCATCCGGTGATCGACATCGACGAGTACCTGGGGCGCCACGTACGGAGTCCCCTCCACATCGGCCGGGAACCCGCGCGGATCGATCAGACTGCGTGCACCTTTCCGCTCCGCTTCCTTGATCTGATCTCTCACGAATGCGGCCGCGCTCGCTCGCACCATCGGTCCCAGCGTCGTCTCCGGCATCAGCGGGTTCCCGAGCCGGTACTGCCTGGTCACGGCGACGAAGCGGTCGACGAAGTCTCTGTAGATGTCCTGATGCACGTAGATCCGCTCGACCGCGCAGCACGACTGACCGGCGTTGAAGTACGCGCCGTCAACCGCGCGTCCGGGCGCACGTACGCCGGATCCTTGCCGCCGAGCTCGAGGTTCGTCGAGATGAATCGCCTGCTGGCTGCCTGTTGCACCGCGTGACCACCGGCAACCGAGCCGGTGAACGACACAAATGCGATGCGCTCATCCCCAATCATGCGGGCGACATCGTCATGGCTGGCGTGCACGTACTGGAATACGCCGCCCGGAAGACCGGCCTCCTCGAATGCCTCGGCGTATCGCTCCGAGACGAGCGGCGTCTGCTGCGCTACCTTCAGAATCACGCTGTTGCCGGCCATGATCGCCGGGATCACCGCATTGACCGAGGCGAGATACGGATAGTTCCACGGCGCCAGGACCAGGACGACGCCGAGTGCCTCACGCCGGATGAATCGCTGGAACCCGTCGCGCGGCTCGATGCCGACGTCCGCCAGCATGCGCGGCGCGACATCGATCATGTGGGAGGCGCGCTCGTGAAAACCGCGATGGATCTCGAACGGCGTTTGCGCGAGCGGGCGGCCGATCTGCCACGTCAGCTCCGTGGCGAGCCGGTCGGCACGCTCGACCATCAGCGCAACCATACGGCGGCAGATCGCGGCGCGTTCGTCAACGGGCACCCGCTTCCAGCGTCGCTGTGCGTCGACCGCACGCTGAAGCGCCGCGTCGATCGTCTGCGCGGACGACAGTTCGAACTCGGCGTAGATCGACCCATCGACAGGGCTGATGGTCTGCTGGAGCGCCCCCGCCATGCGCCAGCTACTCCGGCGTGACGTACGCGGCCGTGATGCCGCCGTCGACCAGAAAGTTCGTTCCGGTGACAAAGGACGATTCATCCGACGCGAGGAACAACGCCGCCTGCGCGATCTCCCGTGCCGTCCCAAAGCGGCCCATCGGGATATGGACCAGACGCCGCTGCTTTTTCTGATTCGTGTCGAGCACCTTCATCAGCAGCTCCGTACGCAGCGGCCCGGGGCAGAGCGCGTTGACCCGGATCTTTTCGCGCGCGTGCACGACTGCCAGCTCACGAGTCAACGCCAGCACGGCCCCCTTGCTCGCGGTGTAGGCAATCTGCGGCGTCGCTGCGCCCAGGCTCGCCACGAACGACGCCGTATTGATGATGCTGCCTCCGCCGGCGCGCCGTAGTGCCGGAATCCCGTGCTTGCACCCGAGGAAGACTCCTTTCGCGTTGACCTGCATCGTGAGATCCCAGATCGTCTCGTCGGTCGACACGGCATCGTCGTCGCGGCCGTCCATGACGCCCGCGTTGTTGAACAATACGTGCAGGTTACCGAACTCCTCTTCTGCCGTAGCAACCATGCCGGCGCAGTCTTCAGTGCGAGATACGTCCGCGTGCACGAACACGGCCCGCCCGCCGGAAGCCTTGACTGCCTCGACCGTCTGCTGACCGCCGTCGTCGTCGCGGTCAACGACCACGACTGCCGCCCCTTCTGCGGCGAACAGCAGTGACGATTCTCGTCCGATGCCGCTGCCGGCACCTGTGATGAGGGCCACTTTGCCCTCGAGCCGCCTCGCCATAGTCAGATCCGTTCGAAATATCGCCGCCGTTCCCAATCGGTGATCGCTACTCTGAAAGCGGCCTCTTCCGTCCTGAAGAAGTGCGCGTAGTGGTCGACCACTTCGTCCCCGAATGCGCGTCGCGCGAACGCGCTTGCCGTGAACGCGTCGGTCGCCTCCTGCAGTGTGTACGGCACCCGCGGCAGGTGGCCCGCGGCATAGATGTCGCCACTGAAGCACTCTGGTGGCTCGAGCCGGTTCCGGACGCCTTCCAGGCCCGATGCCATCGAGGCAGCGAAGGCGAGATAAGGATTGCAGTCCGCGCCAGGAATGCGGCACTCGATCCGGAGGCTCGGCCCTTCGCCCACGACACGAAAGCCGGCCGTGCGATTGTCGTAACTCCACGCGAGCCGTGTGGGTGCCCAGGACGCGTCCACGTAGCGCTTATACGAATTGACGGTCGGCGCGTAGAACACCATCACGTCACGGGTGTGCGCAATCCAGCCTGCCAGAAACCAGCGGAAGCAATCGGAACACTTCACCGGGCCGAGCTCGGAGTCTCCCGCGAACGCGTTCTTTCCGTCTCGCCACAGGCTCAAGTGAATATGGCAACTCGATCCGGCGCGATCCTGCGCGAACTTCGCCATGAAGGTAATGGACAACCCAACCTGCTCCGCGACCTCCTTCATGCACTGCTTGAACACGACGTGCCGATCCGCCATCTGCAAAGCCTCGGCGTAGCGGACGTTCAATTCGTGCTGTCCGAGACCCCATTCTCCCTTCGAGCTCTCGACGGGGACGCCCGACGCATTCAAATGACGACGGGCTGCCGCCGTGAACGTCTCCGTCCTGGTTCCCTGCAGAATGTGATAATCCTCCAGATACCACCCTGCCGGCTGAAGGCCGCGGTAATCGATCTCCTGAGCTTTCCGATAACTGTCCTGAAACACGTAGTACTCCAGCTCTGAGGCCGCCATGGGGGCAAAGCCCAGCTCATTGGCCCTCTCCAGCTGATGCCGCAGAAGGGAGCGCGGCGCAACTGCCACGTATCCTGGCTTCTTGTGCTCCGTCACGTCGCACAGCACCAGCGCGGTCTTGTCCAGCCAGCTCGCAACAATCAGTGTGCGCAGGTCCGGGACAAGGTGAAAGTCGCCATAGCCCTGCTCCCAACTGGCGAAGCGGTATCCGCGAACCGGCTCCATCTCCATGTCGGTCGTCAGCAGGTAGTTGCAGCCGTGTGTGCCGTGGGTGGCGGTTTCCTCGACGAACAGATCGCCCGCGTATCGCTTTCCGAGCAGCCGGCCGTAATGATCCGTGAAGCCGACAATCACGGTCTCGATCTCGCCTCGCGCGACTCGTTCGCGCAGCTGATCGAGAGTCAGCGTTCCCTTACGTTGGGTTGTGGCGTCGCTCACGATCAGCCTCCGGAAACGACGGTATGCGTTGGTGCCGCGGTGTCGATGGGCGCCGACGCCCACGCAGGTCCGCGGAACCGGTGCCGCTCGCGGATCAAGTACCAGGCGCCGAGCAGCAGCGTCAAGCCGGCCATGGTCTTGCCCGCTCTCATGTTGTCGGGAATGCTGAGAATGACCGTGATGAAGACGACCCAGAGGATCGCCGCGAGATTGATCCCCCATCCATAGCGTCCGAGATGCCATGGACCTCGCGGCGCCTCCGCCATGGTCCCTCTCGCACGCCAGGCGAGAAACACCGGGATGATGTACGAGACGTAGAGCCCGATCACGCTGACCGACGTCACGACCGCATAAGCGCCGCTGCTGAGCGTCGCCACGACAGCCACAAGGACCGAGAGCCACACGGCGGCTGACGGGGTGCGATGTTCTGCGCTCACGCGTCTCCACAGTCCAGATCCCGGCATGCCGTTGTCGCGGGCGAACGCATAGATCGTCCGCGAGCTCCAGGTGATGGCCGACAGACCACAGAACCACATCGCCATCGCCGCGAGTCCGGTAAACGCGGCTCCGACGCGCTCGCCGAGCGCCCCAACGAGTATCGCAACCACCGCGGGGATCTCATGGCCAGCGGCGTCACGCGCGTTCAGCACCGCCGGAATATCGCGGATGGCCAACGTCAAGGCAATCAGGAGCAGATACCCGACGACACTCGATACGACGACGGCCATGACGATCCCCCAGGGAACACGACGTCTGGGATCCACCGTCTCCTCTGAGACGGCCGCGGACGCGTCGTAGCCCGTGAACGTCCACTGTGCCTGGAGCAACCCGACCACGAATGCCCACCAATATGGCCAGCCCTCGCCATTGGACGTAATTCGCGCGAAGAAGAACCCGAGCGGCTGTTTCGGTGCAAACAAAAGCAGTGCGCCCACGATGGCAAACACACCCAGCACGTGGACCGTCACGCTGAAGTCGTTGAGCCTCGCCACCAGACGGATACCGAAGTGGTTGATCAGCGCGTGCGACAGCAGAATGATTGCGTACACGAGGAACAGCCATCCCGGCGTGGTCGGCAGGCCCAACAAAGGCGTCACGAACAGCGCGCATCCATAATCGATCGCGGCGACGGCCGACAGCTGGCCCGCGATGTTGAACCATGCGGTGAACC
>JAIVJE010000421.1 GCA_020200195.1 Acidobacteriota bacterium
CGGCATGGTACTCTGCGTTCTCGCGGAGGTCGCCGAGCTCGCGCGCGCGTTGGATCTCCTTCGGCAGCGCGGTCTTGAGCTCCTTGTCGAGCAACGCGATTTCTTCCTCGAACTTCTTGAGCAGCCGAGCCTTCATCGCCGGAATGGTAGCACGGTACAATGAGCGCCGTGGAGCGGATCTCCAGTCGGCAGAACCCTTTGGTGAAACGATTTCGTGAGCTCGCGCGCGGATCGGAGGAACACCTGCTGCTCGACGGAGAGCACCTGCTGGCTGAAGCGATCGCCTGCGCGCTTCCGGTCGAAGTCGCCGCGTTTTCGGATCGCGCTGTCGAGGCGCGACTCGCGAGCCTCGCTGCGGTGGCCGAGCGGGCGGGGGTCAGAACCATCACCGTGTCCGACTCGATTCTGTCCGTCATGAGTCCGGTGCAGCAACCATCGGGTGTCGTCGCGATCGCCGCGCGGCGGCCAGCCTCGCTCGACGAAATCCTGGCGGTCGCACCTCAGCTGGTGCTGATGCTGAGCGGCGTCCAGGATCCCGGCAACGCCGGCGCGATTGTTCGCGCCGCGGACGGCTGCGGAGCGACCGGCATCATTACTGGAGAAGGAACGGCGGATCCGTTCGGATGGAAAGCCTTGCGCGGCGCCATGGGAAGTACGTTCCGGCTGCCCGTGTCGACGCCACAGCCGCTCGCATCGGCGATCCGGCGCGCGCATGCTTCAAGGCTGCACGTGCTGGCCACGGTGCCCCGCGGGGGCACGTCTCTGCCTGAGGCTGACCTACGAGGACCAGTCGCCATCCTTCTGGGCGGCGAAGGCGCGGGGCTACCGGCCGAGTTGGTCTCTCTCGCCGACGGAAGCATCACGATCCCGATGCGGCATGCGGTCGAGTCGCTCAACGTCGCAGTGTCCGCCGCGCTCATCGTTTACGAGGCTGCGAGACAACGAGGAGCCCATGTCCTTGTTCGATGACGAACCGAGAGCCGCACCTGCCTCCGGCGCGTCGGCGCCGCTGGCGGAGCGCATGCGGCCGCGGACGCTCGACGAGTTCGTCGGGCAGGAGGCACTCATCGCCTCTGGGCGACCCTTGCGGCAGGCAATCGACCAGGACCGGCTGCAGTCGATCATCCTGTGGGGACCACCCGGTACCGGCAAGACGACGCTCGCGCGTCTCATCGCGAGCGCGACGCGCGCGCACTTCATTTCGTTCAGCGCCGTCATGTCCGGCATCAAGGAGATCCGCGCGGTCATGACGGAAGCCGAGGAAGCGCGGCGCCGCCTCGGCCGGCGGACTATTCTCTTCATCGACGAGATTCATCGCTTCAACAAGGCCCAGCAAGATGCCTTTCTGCCCCGTGTCGAAGCGGGTGATATCGTGCTCGTCGGCGCGACGACGGAGAACCCCTCTTTCGAGGTCAACTCCGCCCTGTTGTCGCGCTCCAAGGTCTACGTCCTCAAGCCGCTCACCGCCGCGGCCGTCGTGACGATTCTTCGTCGCGCGCTCGCCGACCCTGACCGAGGTCTCGGTACCTCGGCGGTCGTCGCGGACGACGATGCCCTGACCGCACTGGCGAGATATGCGAACGGCGATGCGAGGGTCGCGTTGAACGTCCTGGAAATGGCCGTCGGCGCGGCGGGCCCGGCGGGGCGCATCGATGCCGCGCTTGTTGCGGATCTGACACAGAATCGCACGCTGCTTTACGACAAGACGGGCGAAGAGCACTACAACCTGATCTCGGCGCTACACAAATCCATCCGGAACAGCGATCCGGACGCATCGGTCTACTGGCTCGCGCGAATGCTCGAGGCGGGAGAGGACCCCTTGTACGTTGCCCGCCGGCTCGTGCGGTTCGCGTCGGAGGATATCGGCAACGCCGATCCCCAGGCGCTGACGCTGGCGATTGCCGCGAAGGACGCGGCGCATTTTCTCGGGATGCCCGAGTGCAATACGGCGCTGGCACAGGCCGCGATCTACATGTCAGTAGCGCCGAAAAGCAATGCCGTGTACCTGGCGTACACGGGGGCCGCCGATGCCGCGTCGCGCGAAATTGCGGAGCCGGTGCCGGTGCACCTGCGCAACGCGCCGACCCGTCTGATGAAGGAGTTGGAGTACGGAAAGGGCTATCGCTATGCCCACGATGAACCGGACTTCGTGGCGGCGGACATGGAATGCCTGCCGCCGGCACACCGCGACCGGCGCTTCTACGAACCGAAAGACAGCGGGTTGGAAAAACGAATCCGGGAAAGGCTCGACGAACGTCGCCGCCGCAAGTCGCCTTAGAACTGGACCTTGCGGAACATCTCAGCGCGCAGCGGCAATATGAAGGAGAACCGGTAGTCTCCCTGCATACGGCCGATCGGGATCCCCACGAGCTCGCCGTCGCGGTTCAACACGCCGCCGCCCGACACACCCGGATGGCCATCGGTCAGGCACGTCACGAGCTTGTTGGCGGTCCGCTGACCTACATAGCCGGTCGCGAGGATGATGCCCTTCGAATAATCGTTGCCGAGTCGGAAGATTGGATCGGCGAAGTCGAAACCGTACGAGAGGTTCACGGTGAGCGGCGGAAGATCGACGGATTCTTTCACCTTGAGGATCGCCCAATCGCCGGGATCGACCTCGACACGCGCCGTCCCCGCGTCCACGACGCGTGCCGGCAACTCACCGCCCTTATAGACGAGCTTAACCGACACGATGCGCCGGGGTTCTGCGCCGCCTTCCTGACCGAGCGCCATGACCCCGTGCTTGACGGTAATGAAGTACCCGTTCCCCAGGTACCCGGCGGTGCCGTAACTGCTCGTCCCTTTATTGTCGTAGGCGTACAGCTCGGCGAAGCTTTCGCGGCGCTCGCGCAGAAGGGCGAGCGGCAGCAGCCCCATCTCGACTTGGAGCTGCCGCTTCACGTCAGCGATCAGCGACGCCCGGCTGTCGTCGTCCATCGACGTCGCCGGCGCCCCCGGGCGCGTCCCGGACGTGCCCGCGGTCCGGTCAGTTTCCTGTTTGCGGAGCAAGTCGACTTCAGCGCTCAGCGCGGCAAACCGCTCCTCGCGGTCGGCACTCTGCCGGGCGGCGAGGTAATTGCCAAGCCCTGCGAAAATGAGGGCAAAAATGACGGTCAGAACGGGTACGGTTCGGCGCGTGGACATTCAGACTCCAAGTTCGGCAGCTAAACCACTCCACGCAGGTGGAGCGTACAGCTTTGCGCACCCCGATGGGCTTGCCTTTTTCGCTTGGAACAACTAGCGACTGCTGGGGATAAGAAAACTGTAGGACGGAGTGACGGATCTGTCAAGCGGAAAGTCTTACATAGTAGCCGGTTATGGCGTATGCCTGAGCCCCAGGCGAGTGGACCGCGCTCATGGCGACTTCGGTCAGATCCGCTGAAAGTTCCGTTCGATTTCCCGCCGCGTGAGACGCAGGACCACCGGCCGCCCGTGTGGACACACACTCGAGTACGCCGTACGGCGCAGCTCTTCGAGAATGTACCGCATCTTGTCCAGGGTAAGCGGATAGTTCGCCTTGACCGCGGCGTGGCACGCCATCGTCGCGGCAATGCGGCGAAGCGCGTCCTCGATCCGGGAGCCGCCATCGAGCCCCTCGAGGTCGTCCGCTAGGGCGCGGACGGCACTCTCGCACTGTGACGGGCTCAGCAGCGGGGGGACCGCGGCCAGCCGGAGGCTGTCGCCTCCGAATTCATCGATTTCCAGCCCGAAGCGGTCCAGCGTCGGCGCGTGCTGCGCAAGAGTCTGCCGCTGGGCGGGCGACATCTCGATGACCAGGGGCGTGAGCAACCGCTGCCCTTCCATGCGGCCGGAGGTCAGCTTCTCCATCACCTGCTCGAAAAGGACCCGCTCGTGCGCGACATGCTGATCGATGATCGCAATCCCCTCATCGTCGATCGCAATGATGAAGGTGTCGCGGAACTGACCCAGCGGAATCATCGGGCGAATGTTCGGGTTCGAGGCGGGACCGAGCGATGCCCGAGTGTCAATGCCGTCCAGCACCGCGTCAGCGTTCCCAACTGAAGTCGGTGGCGCTGCAAATGGGCTCGCCGACATCGGTGGTATCCAACGGCTCCCGACCGAGGCCCCCGCGAGCACACCTGGAATGGCCATCGGCTGCGGCTCGTCAGGTCGCGTCGCTGATGGTGTGAACTGAAGCTCGGGGGCCCTTCCCTGCCCTCGTCGCGACGCTGTATGCGTCGGCGATGGCGTGGGCGATCGTTCGATCCTTGACGATGCGGCGATTGACGAACACGTGCTGTGCGCCGCGGACAGGGCCCTGTTCCCCGAGCGCCGCGACGTAGCCGTGCACTTTCAGGCCGCTAGCTTCCTTGCGTACTTCGATCAAGTCGGGCCGCTCCCCAAAGAGCTGAAAGAAGCGTTCGCCCGGACCCGCCGCAGGCGGGCACTCCACGAGCTTGCGGCCCCCGCTGGTAAGCGAGAAGCCGACCTCCGGGTAGCCAAGCGCCATCTGCGTCACGAGGCGGGAAATCTGCGTGGATTCCGCGGTGTCCGACTTCAGGAACTTGCGGCGCGCCGGCAGGTTGTAAAAGAGTTCGGCAACCTCGACACAGGTGCCTTCGGGCACGCCGACTTCCTGAACCGACGAGACCGCGCCGCCATTCACCCGGATTTCCGTGCCGGCGGCGGTACCGCGTGCACGCGTTCTCAGCGCGAAGTGCGAGACCGACGCGATACTCGGTAGGGCCTCACCCCGAAACCCCAGCGTGCAGATGGCGGCGAGATCCTCCGGTCGACCGATCTTGCTGGTGGCATGCCTCTCGATGGCAAGCCGCGCATCCTTCGGCTCCATCCCGTCCCCGTCGTCGTCGACTCGAATGAGCTTTTTTCCGCCGAGCTCCACGTTAATCGAGATGCGACCGGCGCCAGCGTCCAGGGCATTCTCGATTAATTCCTTGACGACGGACGCGGGCCGCTCGATGACCTCACCGGCGGCGATCTGATTGGCGAGATGAAGCGGCAGCCGATGGATGCGTGCCACCTAGATCCAACCCTTCCGGTTGAACGCCCAGAGCATCACACCGATCACCGACACCATGATCGCGGAGATCCACCAGAACTGGAGGGCGTCGCCGCCTGGGAAGTGCGGCAGCGGAACGTTCATTCCATACATGCCCGTCAGGACCGTCAACGGCATGAAGATCGTTGACAGCACCGTCAGGACCTTCATGATGGTGTTCAGCTGATTCGAAACGGTCGCCAGATGCGCTTCGAGCAGGCTGCCGAGGCGATCCTGAAAGAACATCGCCTCATCGGAGATCCTGACGAGATGATCGTACACGTCACGGAATCGGAACGCGAGCCCCTCGGTGATCTGCGGATATTCACGCCGGGCCAACCGCGCCATCGCATCCCGCTGCGGCAACACGACGCGTCGCAGCGACGAGACGTCCCGCTTGAAGTTCAGGATCTGCCGGCTGAGCGTTACATCCGGGCGCTGGAGCACTTCCCTCTCGAGCTTGTCGAGACGGTCGCTCAAGTGGTCCACCTCCGGCCGATAATTGTCCACCATCGCGTCCACGATACGGTGCAACAGGGCCCCAGGCCCCTCGCCGAGCGCGTGATCGTTTCTTCGGCAGACGTCCCGGATCTTCGCGAGGGACCGTGAGACGCCGGGATGTACGGTTACGAGATATTGGGAACCGAGGAAAAAATCGATGTCGTGGGTCTCGAACATGTGCTCGCGCGCCTTGAAATTGATGCCGTGCAGAATCAGGTACAGGTAGTCGCCGTACGACTCGATCTTCGGATGATGGCTTTCGGCGAGCGCATCCTCGACCGCGAGCTCGTGAAAGTGAAATGTGTCCGTCAGGATTCGTGACTCTGCGGCTGTCGCTTTGTCCAGGTCGACCCACACCCACACCCCGCTGCCCGGTCGCAGCCAGACGGGATCCACCGAGTCGACCTTCTGGGTGGAACCCTTCTCATGCTTGTAGATCGTGATCAATCGCCGACTTTCACCTGCAGGGCGGCCTGCGCAGCCGCCAGCCGCGCCACGGGGATCCGGTACGGGGACGCGCTCACGTAGTCGAGCCCGGCGCTCTCGAAGAAATGGATCGACGATGGATCCCCGCCGTGTTCCCCGCAAATGCCGATCTTCAGGTTGGGCCGCGCCGCCCGGCCCTTCCGCACGCCCATCGTCACCAGCGCGCCGACGCCGACGGTGTCAATGCTCGCGAACGGATCCTTGTCGAGGATTTTGCGATCCTGATAGGCGCCCAGGAACTTGCCGATATCGTCCCGTGAGAAGCCGAACGTCAGCTGCGTCAGGTCGTTCGTCCCGAACGAGAAGAACTGCGCCTCAACCGCGATCTCATCGGCGGTCACCGCGCCGCGAGGAACCTCGATCATCGTGCCGACGAGGTAGGTGATCTTCACGCCCTTTTCCTTCATCACCGCTTCGGCCACGCGGTCCACGACCTCTTTCTGATCGCGGAGCTCTTTCACGTGCCCGACGAGCGGGATCATGATTTCCGGCACGACGTTCATCCCTTCTTTGGCGAGCTGGCAGGCCGCTTCGATGATCGCGCGCGTCTGCATCTCGGTAATCTCGGGGTATGTGATCCCCAGCCGCACGCCCCGGTGGGCGGTCCGACTCGTTGTCGGCCAGGATCATCCGCTGCACGATGGGAATGCGCCCCTCACCGAAGAACATGTGCTCAGTCCGGCACAGTCCGATGCCGCGAGCGCCAAACGCATATGCAATCTCGGCCTGGTCCGGCTGGTCGGCATTGGCGCGGATGCCCAGCCGCCGGTACTTGTCGGCCCACGAGAGCAGCCTGTCGAAACGTTGATAGAGGTCGGACTGTTCCGGCTTGAGCGTGCCTGCGACAACCTGCAGGATCTCGCTTGGCGTGGTCGCCACTTGTCCGAGCTTCACCTCGCCGGTGAGCCCGTCGAAGGACACGTAATCACCTTCCTTCACCGTCTTGCCATTCACGATGAAGGACCGCGCCGCTTCTGCAATCTCGAGCGCCCCGGCGCCGACGATCGACGGTTTTCCCATCTGCCGCCCGACCACCGCCGCGTGCGACGTCATTCCGCCAGTCGCCGTCAGAATGCCCTGCGCGACGAACATCCCGTGGATGTCGTCGGGCACCGTCTCCTTTCGGACGAGGATCACTTTCTTCCCCGCGCGCGTCCACTCCACGGCATCGTCCGCGGTGAAGACCGCTTGACCGGCAGCGGCACCGGGGGACGCCGGCAACCCCTTGGTCGCCACCGGAAGCGCTTTCCAGGCCTTCGGATCGAACATCGGGGCGAGAAGCTGTGAGACCGACTCCGGATCCACCTGCAGGATCGCGTCCTTCGGCGTGATCAACTTCTCAGCGACGAGGTCGGTCGCGATCACGACCGCCGCGTATCCCGTCCTCTTGCCATTGCGCGTCTGCAGCATGAACAAACGATCGTCCTGGATCGTGAATTCGAAGTCCTGGACGTCCCGGTAATGCCGCTCGAGCCTCGTGGTGATCTCACGCAACTGCTTGAACGCGGCAGGCATGAGCCCCTCGAGCGCGGCGATCGGCTGGGGCGTGCGGATGCCGGCGACGACGTCCTCTCCCTGCGCGTTGACGAGAAACTCCCCGTAGAACTCTTTCGCGCCGGTGGCAGGGCTGCGCGTGAAGCCGACGCCCGTTGCCGAGCGATCGCCGGTGTTTCCGAACACCATCATCTGGACGTTGACGGCAGTTCCGATGGAGTCCGGGATGTCGTAGATGCGGCGGTATTCGATCGCCCGCGCGTTGTTCCAGGAACGAAACACCGCATCGCGCGCTCCACGCAGCTGTTCGAGCGGCTCCTGCGGGAACGCGCGGCCGCTCCGATCCCGGACGATGTCCTTGTACTTGAGGACGACGTCGCGCAATCCCTTCTCGTCGAGGTCCGTGTCCAGATGGGCGCCGTGCTTCGTTTTGATCTCCTCGAAGCGTTTCTCGAACGCTTCCTTCGGGATCTCGAGGACAACGTTACCGAACATCTGGATGAAGCGGCGGTAGCTGTCGTAGGCGAAGCGGCCGTTGCCGGTGCGCGCCTTCAGCCCTTCGACCGTCTTGTCGTTCAGGCCGAGATTGAGGAT
>JAIVJE010000422.1 GCA_020200195.1 Acidobacteriota bacterium
GAAATGATCCGCTCGACGCGGCCGCCTGCGCGTACCACGAGCGCACCCGTGGCGTCTATCCCGGCGGTTGTCCCCGTCACCCGTCCTGACGGGCTATCCCACTCTACAGCACACCCGCGCGCCGACGGCGCCAGCGCGCGCCACCGCGTCAGGAGATCTTCCGTCCGGCCCGCACTGAGCTGCGCCATGTGGCCTGCAAATGCCGCCAAGGTTTCGGCGAAGACCGATCCCGGTTCAACCGCTCGTCCCAACTCCGCTTCGATCGACGTCGCCCTGTCGGCTATCTCCGCCGGGTAGACAGCGCAACGCATATTGATGCCGAAGCCGAGGACGACGTACAGCAGTCCGTGGCCGCCGGTGGACGCCTCGGCGAGGACGCCGGCGAGCTTCCGGCGACGCACACGGCCGGTGTCGACCGTAAGGACGACGTCATTCGGCCACTTGATCTCGCACGGAAGTCCGGTGACGGCACGCACGCCGTCGGCTACCGCGACCCCGCCGGCGAGCGTCAGAAACGGCGCGGCAAGCGCGTTGCGACACACGATGGAGACGTAGAGTCCGGCCCCCGGCGGGGAGAACCAGCCGCGTCCCAGCCGGCCACGGCCGGCGGTCTGCGACAAGGCGAGCACGGTCGTCCCCTCCGGCGCGCCTCGCTCCGCCAAGCTGGCCGCGACGTCATTGGTGGAAGCGGTTTCGGGAAAAAAATAGACTGGCTCACCGAACTGCCCGCGCCGCGTGCGCGTCGCGCGCAGCCACTCTTCGATTTCAACCGGAAGCGTTTCAGGCATCCGGCTCGAGCTCGAAGCTCAGATCGGCCGCTTGTGCCGAGTGTGTCAACGCTCCGATCGACACGTAGTCGGCCCCCGTTTGCGCCAATTCCGGTATCCGATCGAGCGTGACGCCACCTGAGACCTCGATTTTTGCCCTGCCACCGATCCGCTTCACAGCGTCCCGGACCTGTTCGATCGTAAGGTTGTCGAGAAGGATGACGTCAACGCCGGCGCGAACCGCGGCGTCGACATCATCGAGGCTCTGGGCCTCGACCTCGATCGCCAGCTCGTGTCCTGCGGCCTTCATCCGCCGTACCGCCTCCTCGACGCCGCCGGCGAGCCGGATATGGTTGTCCTTTATCAGGAGTCCATCGTCGAGGCTCGCCCGGTGATTGTCGCCGCCGCCGGCCCGGACCGCGTACTTTTCCAGCGCGCGCAGTGTCGGCGTCGTTTTGCGGGTATCGAGGATGATGATTCCGCCAGCCGCCGCGTCGACGTACCGCCGTGTGATGGTTGCAGTGCCAGACATCCGCTGGACGAAGTTCAACGCGGTACGTTCCGCCGTCAACATGGGTGCCGCAGCGCCGCGCACTTCCGCGACAATGTCGCCGGGGTCGCACCGTTGTCCATCGGGGCGGCGGACGTGGATGGCAACGGCGGGATCGAGCTGGCGAAACGCCTCCGCGGCCACGTCGAGGCCGGCAATCACACACTGCGACTTCGCGAGAATGACGCCCCGCGCTCGCGCATCCCGCGGTACCGTGGCTTCGGTCGTCAGATCGCCCCAGCCGAGGTCCTCGGCCAGTGCGCGTCGGACCGTTTCGCGGAACAGCGCCGGGTCCAGCGGCTCGAAGGGTACCCGCTTCATTCGGCGCGCTCCCGCGGCGCAGCTACCTCCGGCGGTGCGAGCTCAACGTCGGCGGACAGCGCGTCGGCTTCGACAGTTTCGATCGTGCCAATCAGGCCCGCGGAGCGGAGATCGAGTTCGACGTCGGGAAGCAGTTCCAGGGACCGGGCCGGTGCCCGTACCACCAGGCGCGTAACGGGCGTCTTGAGCGCCCGTTGCTCTTCCGATTTCTTCCGACGTATCTCGCCGAGCACCTGCGCGGCCAGCAGAAGGGCCGTCAGCCCGCGCTCGTCCTCGCCACCGATGGCCGACAGTAGCTCACCGTCGGTCGGCCACGGCGCCGTGTGGATCGATCCCGGGCGCCACCAGGACCAGACCTCCTCCGTGACGAACGGCAGAAAAGGCGCAAACAGCCGCAGGATGGTTGACAGCGACAGCAGGAGCGCGGCGTTCGCCGAACCGGCCATCTCGACGCCGTGGTCTCCATATCGACGGGATTTGACCAGCTCCAGGTAGTTGTCGCAGAAGAACCAGAAAGAACTCTCCGCGCGCTCGAGGACGCGCGCGTAATTGTATTGATCCAGGTCCTGTGTCGATTCGCGGATCAGGCGTGCGAGGCTGGTCAGCAGTCCGCGATCGACCGGGCTCGTGACGGCGCCCTGTGGGTCGGAGCTCGACAGGACGAACTTCGAGGCATTCAGGATCTTGATCGCAAGCCGCCGGCCCACTTTCATCTGGCCGGTGTCGAACGCGGTGTCGGTGCCCGGGCGTCCGCTTGCGGCCCAGTACCGGACACCGTCGGAGCCGTGCTCCTCCAGCAGGCCCATCGGCGTCACCACGTTCCCCTTGGACTTCGACATCTTCTTGCGGTCCGGGTCCAGGACCCAGCCGGAGATCGCCGCGTTCCGCCATGGCAACGTGCCGAACTCGAACTCCGAACGCAGCACGCTGTCGAAAAGCCAGGTGCGGATGATGTCGTGCGCCTGCGGACGGACGTCCATCGGGAACACGCGCGCGAACAGATCCGCGTCTTCCTCCCAGCGTCCGGCAATCTGCGGCGAAAGAGACGACGTCGCCCACGTGTCCATGATGTCCGGATCGCCGGCAAACCCACCCGGCACGCCGCGTTGCTCCGCCTCAAACCCATCCGGTACGTCGGTTGACGGATCGATCGGCAACCGGTCCGCCGCTGGCATCAGGCGCGCCCCATAGTCCACCGACCCGTCGTCCCGCACGCGGTACCAGAGCGGGAACGGCACACCAAAAAAGCGTTGGCGGCTGACGCACCAGTCACCGGAAAGGCCGTGAATCCAGTTTTCCAGGCGGGTCTGCATGTAGGTGGGGTGCCACTGGAGCTCGCGCGCTCGCTCGAGGAGGGCCTCGCGGTACTCCATGGTCTTGATGAACCATTGCCGACTCGTAAGAATCTCGAGCGGCCTGTCGCCCTTCTCGTAAAACTTCACCGCGTGCATAATCGGCCGCGGATCGCCGATCAGATCGCCGGTCTCTCTGAGAAGTTCGACGATCCGCGCGCGGGCTTTGATCGCGGACAGGCCTGCGAGCTGGTCGTAGTGTCGCTGCGCGCGTTGCGCATCAGACGACTCCCATCCAGGCTCCCCCCACTTCACGGATCGAAATGCGCCGTTGGGTTGGAGGACGGAGCGAACCGGCAGCCCGAGCTCGCGCCACCAGATCACGTCGGTGACGTCGCCGAAGGTGCAGATCATCGCCGTCCCAGACCCTTTTTCCGGGTCGGCGAGCGCGTGCGGCTGCACCGGCACGCGGACGCCGAAAAGCGGCGTACTCACCTCGGTGCCGAACAACGGCCGGTACCGTTCATCGTCGGGATGGGCGACGAGCGCCACGCAGGCGGGAATCAACTCGGGCCGGGTGGTATCCACCTCCAGAAAGGCACCATCGGGCCTTGCAAACCGGATCCGGTGATACGCGCCGGGCTGTTCGCGATCCTCGAGTTCCGCCTGCGCGACAGCCGTCCGGAAGTCTACGTCCCACAGCGTCGGCGCCTCGAGCTGATAGGCAAGCCCCCGTTCGACCAGCCGCAGGAACGATCGCTGCGAGATGCGCTGCGCGCGCCGATCTATCGTGGCGTACGTCATCGTCCAGTCGACCGACAGGCCGAGCGTCCGCCACAACCGCTCGAACACCTTTTCGTCTTCGGCCGTCAGCCGGGCACACAGCTCGATGAAATTCGGACGCGACACCGGAACGGGCTGCTTGCCCGGTTTGTCGGGCGGAAGGAACGAGGAATCGTACGGCAGCGAGGGATCGCACCGCACGCCGAAGTAGTTCTGAACGCGCCGCTCGGTGGGCAAGCCGTTGTCGTCCCAACCCATCGGATAGAAGACGGCCTTCCCACGCATCCGCTGGAACCGCGCGATGACGTCGGTGTGGGTGTAGGAGAAAACGTGCCCAACGTGGAGCGAGCCGCTGACGGTAGGCGGCGGTGTGTCGATGGAGTACACATCGGCGCGCGCGCGGGTGCGGTCGAACCGATAAAGACCGTCCTGCTCCCACCGTCCGGTCCACTTC